>JAADCW010000140.1 GCA_013154225.1 Chloroflexota bacterium | reverse complement strand
GTGCCGTTGGTCACCTGGCCGGTGATGGTCAGCACGCCATGCACCGATGTGGCCGTAGGCGTGGGGGCTTCAGAGGTGGTTTCCGTGGGGGAAGCCGTCGCCTCCGCGGCCACAGGCGTGCCTTCGGCCTGGGGCGTTGCGGTCTCCTCTGCCACTTCTGTGGCTTCGGGCGTGGCCGTCGCTGCCGCGGTCTCGGATTCTTGAGCAAATGACAAACTGCGGATGTAAGCCACCAAAGCCCAGCGGTCATCGTCGCTCAGCCCTTGATAGACTTCCTCGGAATGTTGGTCGCCCAAAATATCGTCGAACAGTTCCGCATCCGAAGTTTGCGCCAGGCGCTTTTGGCTGGTCAGATCATGCCCCAAACCACGGCTGCCGTGGCATTCGGTGCAACGCTGTTCATAAAGCGCTTTGCCTTGCTCCACGGTTTGAGCAGGGGTGCCCAAAGTGTAGATATAGGCCAGCACATCCCAACGCTGGCGGGCCGTGAGCGTATTGCCAAAGGGGGGCATCCCGTGGGCAACATCACCCTCGGTGACCACCACAAAGCGGTCTGCTGGCACTGCAGAGCGCAGTTCTTCGGGTGCAGCCAAAGCCGCGGGCGGCGAAGGCAGTGAAGCGGCCTGCGGGCCATCGCCCATACCGTCGTCGCCGTGGCACACCGCGCACGCCTGCTGGTAAATGTGCATCCCAGCAACGGGGTCAGGGGGAAGGGCAGGATAAAGGCCGCTGCGATCGGGCGTGGGCGGCACAGGGGTGGGCTGCCAGCCCGGCGGCGGCGTGACGTCGCCAGCGAGGTTGAAACTGCACGCGGACAGTGCCACACCAAGCATCAACACAACGAGGAAAAGAAAAGCCAAGGTTTTGCGCATAACATCCTCAAACAGCAGGGGATAATGACCTCAAGAAGTCAGACGAGTGCCACAGCGAGGGCAAAAGCGGTCGGTCGCCAGCACGGGCGCGCCGCATTGGGGGCAGAACCCCGCGGCTTTGGCCTGGCGTTCTCGCCGCCGTGCGGCCAGCAGGGCTTCGATTTCATCGTCGGGCTGGGAAGGCTGCGAAGGTTGCGCCGCGGCAGCCCGCTTAGCCCGGCGCTCAGCCAGCAGGGCTTCCAGGTGATCTTCCAGATCGGCCTTTTGGCGGGGAGCCGCGGCTTTCAAGGCATCCAAACGCCGCAAAATATCCGCGCCTTCCTGCAACAGCGCCTGCCGCCGGGCCTGATAGTGCGCTTCGGGCACTTTGCCCAGCTCATAATCAAATTCCAATTCGGCCAGGGTGTTGAGCACCTGTTCCTGCCGCGCCAGCAAAGAGGAGCGCTCTTGCTCTACATCCGAAACCGCAACACCCTGCCGCTGCAAAATAGGCAGGCTGATATACAAACCAGACAAAACGGCCAAGGCCAAAACGACAAAAAATGCGCCCCAATCCATAATCACTTCTCCAAGGCTTGCTGGATGGCTGCCACAATTTCATTCAAACTCTGGAAGGGCCCGATTTTCTTGTAAACCAAGCGGCCTTCTTTGTCCACGATGTAGGTTTCCGGCACGCCGCTAATGCGGAAAGTCTGCGCCCAGCGGGTGCCTTTGTCGGGGCCGTTGGGATACGTGATGTCATAACGGGCCAAATAAACCAGTGCGTCGGGTTCGGTATCCACGTAATCCAACCCCAAGAAAAGCACGTCACCCTGAGGCTGGAACATACGCCAGGCCTGCTCCAGGGCTACGGCTTCATCTTTGCACGTGGTGCACCACGAAGCCCAGAAATTGAGCAACACCACTTTGCCCCGCAGGTCGCCCATGCGGTAGGTGGTGCCATCAAACGAGGTCACTTCCAAATCTGCGGGTACGGTATCGCCAATGGCCACACCGCCCCGCTGGGTGCGGTTGAGCATCAAGCCCACAATTACCAACAAGGCAATCAGGCCACCCCACACGGCCACCGCGCCCCAAGAAATGCGCTTTTTTGGGGTGGGCTCAGGGGTTTGAGTTTCCGTTGCGTTCATCTATACGCTCCGCGAAAAAGACTCAGGTGCGCCGCCGCAGTTCTTCTTCCAGACGGCGGAGATAATCATCGTCGGCAGAGGATGCCGCGTTTTCAGAAGGCGAGGCTGCCGCGGCATCGGCGGCTTCCCCCTCCCCCGCAGTGGCTTGCCGAGGCCGATACCACTGCTTCATGGTGCGGTAAAGGATGTAGAGGCCGGCCAAAATGACCGCCGGGGGCACCACGTAGGCCAGCCACCAGAAGCCTTCTCGGGGAGGAGCGGCCAGCACCCGCGCGCCGTAGTTGTCCACAAAATATTGCTGGATCTGCTCCACCGTCCAGCCTTGCTGCAACTGCTGGCGGATGAGTTCCCGCCATTGGGCGCAAGCCTGGGTGCCGCAAACATCCAAAGGGGTATTTTCGCACACCGGGCAGTAGAGGGTGTGCGCCACAGCGTTGACCTGGTCGTCGGTAATGACCGGCGTAGGGGTGGGGTCAGCCGCGTGGGCAGGGGCTACACCCCAAGCGCCCCACGCGAGCACCAGCACCACCAAAAGGCCCAAAACATGCCATAACCATCGTGTTTTCACAAAACGCCTCCCTCAAGGCAAAATCACGCCCGCGCCGAGCGCGGCACAGGCCGCTGGCGGGTAGCTCGCTTCTTCTTCCGCTTGGCCGCGGCCTCTTCAGGGTCTGGCTCCGGCCAAACCGCCACCAGCGTGCCAATGATGAACACAATCCCGCCCATCCAGATCCAATTCACCAAAGGCTGATGATACACCTTGAACGTCGCGCCCTGCACGGAAATGGGCTGCCAATCTACCAGAATGACATAAAAGTCATCCAGCCATGTGCTGCGCACGCCAGGGATGGTCATGGGTTGTTGCGAATCCAGGTAAAAATCGCGGCGGGGGTAAACGGTGGCAACCTTTTTGCCGTCCTTATACACGCTCACAATGGCACGCGCCACATGACGGCCATCGTTGGCATAAAACTCCTGCAGACCGTCGTAAGTCATGGTGTAATGCCCCAACGAGATACTGCCACCCTGGGGAATGGTCGCCTGGGTTTCGGAAGCAAAGAAATGCGTGCCAATGATGCCCACGGCCATCATGATCACCCCAAGGTGCACAATGTAGCCGCCGTAGCGCCGCCGATTGCGAGCAATCAGGCGGGCCAACGCCACGTGGACAGGCTCCCCGCGGCGCATACGCGCCCGCACCCCGCGGATAAACTCACCCAGGGTAATGTAAGCCACAAAAGCCACCAGGCCAAAGCCCACCAGCGCCCACACCGAGCGCACACCCAAAATCACCAGCACCACCACCGTGGCAACCGCCAGGGCCGCGGGGATCCAAATCAGCCGCCCCAAACGCTTCGCGCTGGCAAAGCCCCAGGCCGAGAGCGGCGCGATACCCATCAAAATCAACATCAGGGCAAACAAGGGGCCGGTGGCTTTTTCGTAAAACGGCGGGCCTACGGTCACTTTCTGGCCGGTGACCAATTCCGAAAGGATGGGGAAAATCACACCCCAAAACGATACCACCAAAATGCCCATGAAGACCATGTTGTTGAACGTAAACAGGGCTTCACGCGAAAGCAGGGACTCAATGCGCATATCGCTCTTGAGGTCATCCCAGCGGCGCATCAAGAGGAAGAGCGAGATGCTGAACGTGATGCCAATGAACCCAAAGAACAAGGGCCCAATCGCGCTTTGGGCAAAAGCATGTACCGAAGAAAGCACCCCGGAGCGGGTCAGGAAGGTGCCGAAAATCACCAGGGCATAGGTGAGGATGATCAGCACCATGTTCCAGTGTTTGAGAAGCCCCTCTTTTTCCTGAATCATCACAGAGTGGAGAAACGCTGTGCCGCTCAGCCAGGGCAACAGCGCGGCCACTTCCACGGGGTCCCAGCCCCAATAACCGCCCCAGCCCAAAACGTCGTAAGACCAGCGCATGCCCAAGATGAGCCCCAGGGAAAGGAAAAGCCAGGCCGCGAGGCTCCAGCGGCGGGTAATGTGGATCCAGCGGGCGTCGGTGCGGCCGGTGATGAGCGCGGCCATAGCAAACGCGTAGGGGATCACAAAGGCCACGAAACCCGCATACAGCAGGGGCGGGTGGGCAATCATGCCTGGATGGCGCAGCAAGGGGTTGAGGCCGTTACCATCGCGCGGGGTAAACGGCACAGCCCCGTGAGGGCGGAACATGGCGCCAATGACGCGGCCGTCGGGGGTCATCCACAGGCGGGCAAAGGGGTTTTCCACAAACAGGTTGAGGGATAGGAAAAACGCCAGGGTGACCATGGTCACCACGATCACCCAAGGCAAAAATTCGCGGTCACGCTGCCAAGAGCGCAGCATCACCGCGAATGTGAAAGCCGACATCAACCACGACCAAAACAGCAGGGAACCAGCCTGACCGCCCCACAAGGCGGTAATTTTCAAATACAAGGGCATTGCACGGCTGGTTACCGAGGCCACGTATTCGATTTGGAACTGATTGGTCACCAACAACGCCACAAGGCTCAAGACCGAGAGCGTCAACATCGGCCAGGTAAGCACTACGGCGCGGCGGGCACTTTCCACCCACTCAGGTCGCCCTTTGAGGGCCCCATAAACAGCCGCGGCCACGGCATACAGGGCGAGCAAAAAGGTCAACAGCAACGCGCCGTAACCAATATGAGCAAGCATGACACCTCCTCAGGGGAATCGCAGTAAGCAGGGGTTAGTTGCCGCCCTCAGCCTGCTCAGGCACGGCGTCTTCATAATGCGAAGGGCACTTCAACAAGAGTTCATCGGCATAGAAGATGCCGTCTTCGCCCAAATGCCCGGTGATGATGGCTTGGGCTTCATCCTTCAGCATGTCCGGCCGCGGGCCGTAATACACCACATCCAGATGCGCCCGATTGGGATCCTTGACTGCCTCATGAAGCACCTTTGCCAACCCACCTTGGGCTTCGATGGTCTTGTTGTCGCCCGGCACGTGGGCAATGGTGAACCGCAATTCCAGTTTCTGAGGGTCGTATTGAATGGTATCGCCAATGACAGCGCCAGAAATGCGGACGTTCTTGCCCACCAGCTCATCCTGCCGGGCCAGCAATTCGTTGACGGTCAGGAAATATTGGGCATTGGCCTTGGTGGCCGAAGCAATGAGATACACCACCGCGGCAACGATCAACACGCCGCCAATGATGAAGCGGGTCCGGCCGCTCATACACGCCTCCTCTAAACTATGCCAGATATGATAAAGCTCGTAGATGTTTATTTACATTGTGGCATAGTGGAATTAAGAGAGCATGAATTTAGGTTGAAGCCGTAATATCCATGAGGAATGTCACCTTAACGCAACAAACCGACAAGCGCAATGTCAACTTGCCTTGTCGGTTTGCCATGTGAGCAAAGCAAAGATCAGCGTAGTTTCGTGCCGCACAAACGGCAAAACTTATCGCCCGGTTGCGCCCTGGCACCGCACTGCGGGCAATAGCGCACTTCATCGCTGCGCAGATCCGCGGCATAGGCTTCGGGGGGCATGGGCTGGCGCTTCTTATGGCGGTGACGCGGAGCAGGCGCAGGGGCGCTGCGGCTTCCAACCCAATACCACACCAGGCCCACAACCACCAACACCAGCCCCAAAACCGTCACCACCCAAGGCAAGACTTTGTGCCAGGTCACCTCGCCCTCAGCGGGCTGATCTTCAGGCACGCCGGTGTTGAGTTGCAAGGCCTGAACGCTGAGCGTGTCATCGCTTTTTTGATAAGACACGCTCACCTGGAACGTCTGGTCACTCTGCAGGGCCCCCATGTTGGCCTCGTAATAAGTCAGGCCATCGGAAGCCACATGTCCATCGCCCAACACAGGCGTAATTTGCATTTGTGAAGCACCCACAGGTTGTTGCACCACCAGGGTCAGGGCATCCACCACAAAGCCCCCTGGCCATTCATATTCAAAATGCCGCTGAGCGCCGTCCTTTTGCAGCGCGGGGTCGTAATACTCTATGTGCAAGTTGGGCATGATGGCATTGACCGTGATGATGCCCCATTCCCCTTCTGCACTGTATTGGAAATCGGCATTGATGAGGTTGCCGCTGGGTTCCTGATAAGCCACCGCGTGGGGCTGCCCAGCCCGAGCTGGAATGGGAATGCTCAACCCCACCGGCGACGTGCTTCCAGCCGGCAGCACAATATCGTACATCACCAGCACCGCGGGGCGGTCATATTCCGGCCATAGGGAGATTCGCAAAGAGGCAAAGTGCGCCGGCGCCTCGGCCCGCACGCGGCCCGCGCCAACCAACACCAACAACCCTACAACGATCAACATCCAAACGCGCTTCTGTCGGGACATGGCCACCTCTGTAACTGCACAAACGGATGGGAACGAACGACGGTCTCAACAAACGCAGCAATCTGGCGGCTACTGAGGTTATTTTACCGCAGAAGCGCGACCAGCAAACAAGCAGATGCCCACCTGGCAACAGCCTGCAACACGCCGCCTACGCCACCGCGCCCAAGGCTTCCCTCAAACGCCGCGCCAACTGCCCAAAATGCGGCGTGTAGCGCAAATCCGACGCGCGCGGCCGTGGCAAATCCACCTGCATATCCAGCCGCACCGTCGCGGGACGCGCGCTCAACACCAACACCCGATCGGCCAGCAACAGCGCCTCGGTCACCGAATGGGTGACCATGACCACGGTCTTCCGCTCTTGCCGCCAAATGTGCAAAAGTTCGTCCCACAAACGCTCCCGGGTCAGGGCATCCAGTGCGGCAAAGGGCTCATCCAACAACAGCAAATCTGGCTCGTGAATCAGCGCGCGCGCCAAAGCCACCCGCTGAGCCATACCGCCCGAAAGGTCACGGGGGAGTGTGTCTTCAAAACCTTCCAACCCAATGCGGGCAATCATCTCGCGGGCGCGGCGCACAGCCTCTTCGGTGGGCACGCCTTTGAGTTCCAGCGGCAGGGTGATGTTACGGAGCACCGTCCGCCAGGGCATGAGGTTGGCCTTTTGGAACACCAACCCCACCTTAGGGCGGCTTCCCTGATGCGCGGGGAACGACACCTCACCCCGCGACGGCTGTAACAACCCAGCCAACACCCGCAACAGCGTGCTTTTGCCGCACCCTGAAGGCCCCACCACCGCCAGGAACGCTTGCGGCGCCACCTCAAAAGAGACATCCCGCAAAACTTCCAGCGTCCCCCCTTCATCAGTAGGAAAGGCAACCCCTAAATGGGAAACCTGCACCATGGGTTCGCTCATAACCGCTCCTCAGAAAATGGGGAGGCCCCGCGCAGGGGCCTCCCCACCTGGTTACCGACGGATGAAGTCGTTGGTGTAGGCCTGGGTCACGTCCTGGTCGTGGGTAATCAGCCCCATCGCCAGCAGCACTTCTTTCATCTTTTCCCAGGCTTCAGGCTGGGCATAGCCCAAGGGGTCGCCTTTCCAATATTCAATGGCGGTTTTGAGAATTTGCATCTGCAGGTCATAATCCTGCTCAGTCAGGCCATCCACGTATTTGGTCGAGATCTCATAAGCCTCATGGGGATAGTGGATGGTGTAATTGATGCCGCGCAAAGTAGCCAGCACAAAACGGTGCACCATTTCGGGGTCTTCTTTGAGCAGGGTCTCATTGGTTATCAAGCCGTTGGAAGCCAGGGTCACATAGTCGGCCACAGGGAACGTGGTAATCTGATAGCCCTGGGCTTCCAATTGGATGGG
>JAADCW010000105.1 GCA_013154225.1 Chloroflexota bacterium | reverse complement strand
GAAGGGGAAGGCGTTGGGGAAGGTTGAGGCGAAGCCGTGGCAGTGGGAATTGGCGAGGCTGTGGATGAAGGCACGCTGATGGGGCTGGGAAGCGGGTTCTCTGCCGTGGGGGCAGGAGAAGAAGCGCTGCCACAGGCCGCCAGCAGGCCAGCCAACAAAACCAGCCATAGCAGTCGTTTGAGGCGCATGATGTTTCTCCCAAAACGCGTAAGCAGATCGGTGAACGATGTCGGAACCATTGTATCAAACCCAGGGTCAGGGATGATATAATGGCTTTAACGAATCGCAAAGGCCCGAGTTCCCCCCCTAAAGGAGGCGTCCGATGAAACTGGCCGAAGCCATTCAAACCGCTGATTGGAAGAAGGAAAAGCACACGCCCGTTATCGAGTGCCCCGATGAAGTGAAAGCCAATGAGCCGTTTTTGGTGACCGTGAGCGTGGGCAAAGATATCCCCCATCCCAACACTACCGAACACTTCATCGCGTGGATTGATGTCTTTTTCCAGCCCGAAGGTAGCAAATTTGCCCATCACGTGGGGCGGTTCGACTTCCGCGCCCACGGCGAATCTGCCAAAGGCCCCAACAAAGGCCCGGTGTATGCCCATCCGACCGTGACTTTTGCCATGCAAATCAACGAACCTGGCACGTTGATGGCCCTTTCCCACTGCAACATCCACGGCCTGTGGGGCTTTGAGAAAGAAATCAAAGTCGTCTAAACGTCCGAATATTCTCCAGAATCCACCGAGCCGGGAAGTGGGGTCTCGGTGGATTTTTTTATCATCATGCAGGAACCCGCTTTTTGGCTTAGCTCAACCCCTGTATATGGCGATGTGGTGCTCGCGCCCATGGATGGGTATTCTGACTTACCCTTCCGTTCGGTTTGTCGCGAGTTAGGCTCGGCCATCAGTTACACCGAATTCATCCACGCGCCCGATGTGCTCCAGCGCCCGGAGCGCATTCGCAAGCGTTGGGAATATCTGCCGTGGGAACAGCCTGTGGTGTTCCAGATTTACGGCAGCACGCCGCAAACCCTTTTGGAGGCCGCCTTGCGCCTGCAAGCGTATGGACCTGCGGCCATTGACATCAACATGGGGTGCCCTGATGGTCGGATTGTGCGTCGGGGCGCGGGCGCGGGTTTGCTGCGCACCCCCATCAAGGTAGCGCGCATCATTCGCTTGTTGGCGCAGCATTTGGAAGTCCCTGTTACGGCCAAAATTCGCCTGGGGCTGGATGACACCTGCCGAAACTATCGCCTGATTGCCCGCATTGTGGAAGAGAACGGCGGCGCTCTGCTGGCTGTGCATGGCCGCACCCGTGCTCAGGGCTACAAAGGCCAGGCTGATTGGGATGCCATTGCCGAAATCGCGCAGTTGGTGCGTATTCCGGTGTTGGGCAACGGTGATGTGCGCACGCCCGAAGACATTGAGCGCATGAAAGCCCATACCCGCGTGGCTGGGGTGATGATTGGCCGCGCGGCCATCCGCAATCCATGGATTTTCTCCCGCCGACGCAGAGAAGATGTGCCCCCGCAGGAAGTTTGGGAAGTGCTCCAACGGCACCTTTCCCGCAGTTTGGATTTTTACGGGCCTGAACGGGGGCTGGTGCTGTTCCGAAAGTTTGCGGCCCAATATCTGGCGCCCTATTGGCGCGACCGCGCCCAACGGCGAGCCCTGCTGACCGCGCCGACCCCCGAAGCCTTCCTGGCCCTGGCGCGTCAGGTTTTGGGGCTTCCTGAAGAAGTTGTTAAGTTTCTGTAAAAACTTGCACAAAGGTTGAGAAACTTGCAGTTTTTTATGGTAATATTTTCTCCACTGGCGAGGGATGTCACCCCTTGGGAGAGGGGATAACCAAAGGGGCGCACGCGCCCCCATTCTTGCAATCATAGAAGGAGTTGTTTATGCCCTGGCAACATAAAGAATGGCTCACCCTTAGCGAAGTGGCTCAAATGTTAGGGGTACATCCTTCCACGGTGCGCATTTGGGCCAACGAAGGTAAAATTCCTGTACATCGGACGCGGGGCGGGCACCGTCGTTTCCGGCGAAGCGAGTTGGAACTTTGGATGCTGGCCCAAAACTATTCCAATGAGGTGAGTATCCCCAAAGATTTCATCCAAACCGCGCTTCAGCAAGTGCGTATGCGGGTGGATGAGGGCGCTTTGGCTCGCGAACCCTGGTATCAGAAACTGGACGAGGAAGCCCGCGAGCAATATCGCCGCAGTGGCCGAGCCCTTTTGCAGGGGTTGTGGGCTTACCTCATCAACAGCAGTGACCGGGCCAAGGCCGAAGCCGAAGCCCAGGCCCTGGGATACGAATACGCCACCCGCGCCCGTCAGGCAGGTTTGACTAAAGTCGAAGCCTTGCAAGCGTTTTTGTTTTTCTGCAACGCGACGATTGAAGCCTTCCTCGATGTGATTGATCGTTCGCAGGTGCAGTCATCGCAGTTGTGGATAGCTGTTCTGCGTAAAGTCAAAGATTTTTCCAGTCAGGTCGCCCGTTCTTTGATGGAAACCTTTGAAGCCTACGAGCAACATTACCCCACCACATCTTAGCGGCCTCTAAGGATGACCACATGGAGCAACAATTTCATATCCTGATCGTGGAAGACCACCGGGAATTAGCCCGCATGTTGCGCGCGGGTATCCAATCTTTGGGTGACAATTTTGTGGTGTTTGACGCACCTTCGGGCGAGGAAGCCCTGCTGGAAGCCATGCACCACCCCATTGATTTGGCCGTGGTGGATATGCGGCTTCCGGGTATGGATGGGCCTCAGGTCATTCAGCGCCTGCGAGCACAGCACCCCCAAACCAAAATTTTCTTGCTCTCGGGCTTGCCCGACGACGCGGTGTTGGAAGCCGCCAAAGACCTGGAAGCCGACGCCTGGTTCCGCAAACCCGTAGAGTTGGCCGACTTGTTGGATGCCATTGAGCGCCATTTGGGGCTGGTCAAGAGCATTTTGGGCGACTTGCCCCCCTCATTGGAGAAAGAGGAAGAGCAAGCCACCGACTGCATGGCCGACCTGCTGGCCGATTTGCGTAACGCGTTGGACGCCCGTGCGGTGGTGTTGTTGGATGAAGTCGGGCACGTGGTGCTTCAGGCAGGCTCTTTGGATTCCAACCTGGTGCCTCGTGAGGTGCTCTTTCCGTTGATGACCGTTTATGCCACCGGCCTCAAGATTTCCCGTTTGCTGAAGAGCAATCCCCCGCGCAACCATTTCATCTTTGAATCTGACGAAATTGCGCTGCATCTCACGCCGGTGGACCGGCAGTACGCGCTTTTGATTTTGTGCACCAAGCCGTGCAACATGCCGCCACTGACCCAGGTGGTGGAGCAAAGTCGAAAGACCGCCAAAGGGCTATTCCGCATTTTGGAGCGGCTGGGTGTGTTGCGGCAAAATCCGCCCGAGGTGGCCGAAGCCGAGGCCGCGCCCGAGCACGAAGATATCGCGCCGGCTTCCGAAACCCTGGAAAGCGGCGGCGATGGCGACGATCTGCTCAGTTTGCTGAATCAGGGATTGTCTTCCGAAGAAGCCGACCGTTTCTGGGAAGCCCTGGCCGATGGCTACACCCCAGGCCACGCCATCAATCCCGACGTGCTCTCTTACGAGCAGGCAAAGCGGTTGGGCTTGGCTCCCGACGAGGCATCCGAAGAAGCCGAGTGAGCGTTGCCCTGAGCACAGGAGTGTGATAAAATTGCGCACACCCTTGGGGCGTGGTGCAATCGGCAGCACAGCGGACTTTGGATCCGTTAATCCTGGTTCGAGTCCAGGCGCCCCAGCCTTGGTAGACGGGCTTCTCACGGTTTGGCGTGGGCTGCCCGTCTTTTTGTTTCCCCAAACGGCGCAAGCCGTTGGTGAGGAGGGGTTTTTATGCTCAAACGTCGTTTATTGATTTTAGGGTTAGGCATCGTTTTCGTATGGATGCTCGCGGCCTGCAGTACGTGGCCGGCCATCATTGTCCCCACACCAACACCCACGGCTACCAACACCCCCACCCCGCGCCCCACAGCCACGGCCACGGCAACGGCCACGCCCACACCCATCCCCACGGCAACATGGACGCCCACACCCCAAAGTGCCTGGATGCACCCTTGCGTTACGCCCAGCGCGGACGCGGCCCTGCCCGCTGATTTGACCTTCACCACAGCCCAGCAACATGCCATCCTCGACGCGCTCAACGCGGGGCTCCCCGTGGGAGAACTCAACCGTGGCCTGCAAGCCGCCCGCATTGGGAACTTCCCCCGCGCGGCAGTGGGGGTGGATCTGAACGGCGACCATGCCGAAGATATTGTGGTTTCGCTGTTTGACCCTGATTCCCACACCAAGCCGCCCCAGGGCGTGCTGTTGGCCTTTGTGTGTCAGGGTTCGTCTTTTGACGCGCCCATTGTGTTTGTGGAACCCGCCACGGGCATGGCTTGGGGCGCGCCGCTCATCCAATTCGCGCAGGATTTGAACGCCGACGGCAAGGACGAACTGGTGATCAGCGCGGCGCACTGCAGCCAGGATGGCCAGGTGTGTCGTGAGCGGTATGCCATTTTGGCCTGGCAAAACGGTGGGTTGGTGGATTTGCTCCAGGATGCTGACCCCCAAGGCTATCCTTCCGCCGTGCCTTATGTGGAAGACCCCGACGGCGATGGCATTTACGACTTTGTGGTTTCCAC
This sequence comes from Chloroflexota bacterium, assembly GCA_013154225.1. GTDB lineage: Bacteria > Chloroflexota > Anaerolineae > Anaerolineales > DRMV01 > DRMV01. The sequence continues at coordinate 3,052 of JAADCW010000105.1, read as the reverse complement.
AGGTTCGGGCGAGCGCCTGGTGTGGCATTACACCAATGGGGTTTGGATGCCGGCCCATTAGAATCAGGTGCTTAGCCCCCAGGCGCAGGGCTGGGCTGTTGGGGCCAGTTTGCCCCCGCGGGCCGAAGCCTTGAGCCCAGGTATAATTGAGCCTATGAATTTAGACCGCCGTTTGCTTGCCTTGTTGCGCGGCCCGCGGACCGCGTTCTTCGTTACCGTAGCGTTGGGCGTTTTAGGGGGCTTGCTCATCGTCGCCCAGGCCGCGCTGGTGGCGTGGATGGTCAACGCAGTGTTTTTGCAAAAAGCAGGGCTGGCCGAAATTCGTTGGGCTGTGCTGGCTTTTGTGGTGGTGTTGGGCTTGCGCGCGGCCGCGGCCTGGGGCGCGGAAGTCAGCGCGTTTCGGGTGGCCGCAGATGTCAAGCGCACCCTGCGCGAGCGTCTGCTCACCCATCTGGCGCTGTTGGGGCCGGTCTATACCCACGGCGAGCGCACCGGCGAACTGACCAACACCCTGACCGAAGGGCTGGAAGAACTGGAAACCTACTTCCGCCGTTATTTGCCCCAGGTGGTGTTGGCTGCGGTGGTGCCTTTGTTGGTGCTGGTGTTGGTTTTCCCGCGCGATTGGATTTCCGGCCTCATCATGCTCCTCACCGCGCCTTTGATTCCCCTGTTCATGAACCTCATCGGTAGTATTGCCGAAAGCCTGACCAAAAAGCAGTGGGCGCAACTGGAACGCATGAGCGCGTTCCTGCTCGACGCGCTGCAAGGGTTGACCGCGCTCAAGATTTTGGGGCGCAGTCGGGAATATATCCGCCGGGTGGAAACCGTCAGCGACCGTTTTCGGGAAACCACCCTGGAAGTGCTGCGGATTGCGTTCCTCTCCGCGCTGGTGCTGGAATGGGTGGGTACCTTGAGCACCGCGGTGGTGAGTGTGGGCATTGGCCTGCGCCTGCTGTATGGCAAACTGACCTTTGAGCAGGCTTTTTTTGTGTTGCTGCTCACCCCTGAGTTTTACTTCCCCTTGCGGCAGTTGGGCGCGCGTTTCCACGCGGGCATGGGCGGCGTGGCCGCGGCCGAACGTATTTTCGCGGTGCTGGATACGCCGCCGCAAATCCCCCCCGAAAGCGTATCTGCCGCGGCAGCAAAACCCCTCTTGCCCCAGGAAATTTTCCCTCTGCGTCTGGAAAGCGTGACTTTTACCTACCCCGACGGCAGCGTGCCTGCGTTGCAGGATGTTTCCCTCACCATCGAAGAGGGGATGCAACTCGCGCTGGTTGGCCCCAGTGGCGCGGGCAAAACCACCCTGGCTTATCTGCTGCTGCGGTTTATCGTGCCCCAAAGCGGCGAAATCTGGGTTGGGGAACGCCGCCTCGCGGAAATTCCCGCCGCGGTGTGGCGGCAAAGCGTCGCGTGGGTGCCCCAGCAACCCTATCTTTTCAATACCACGGTGGAAGAAAACATCCGCCTGGCGCGGCCCGACGCGTCTTTCGACGACATCGTGCAGGCTGCCAAAATTGCCCGCGCGGACGAATTCATCCGCACCCTGCCGGAAGGCTACCAAACCGTGGTGGGCGAACAGGGCGCCCGCCTGAGCGGCGGGCAGGCCCAGCGCATCGCGCTGGCGCGGGCTCTGCTGAAAGACGCGCCTTTCCTCATTCTGGACGAGCCTACTGCCAGCCTGGACCCGGAACACGAAGCCGCGATTCAAGAGGGCTTGCAGGCCCTGCTCGCACGGCGCACCGCGCTCATCATCGCGCATCGCCTCAACACCGTCACCCAGGCCGACCGCATCGCGGTGCTGGAAAACGGCCGTGTGGTGCAGTGGGGCGCGCCCGACGAATTGGCCGCACAAGAAGGGCTGTTCCGCCGCCTTTTGCAAGCCCGAGGAGCTGTATCATGACCTGGTGGCACGCGTTTTTGCCTGTGGTGGGTTATTTGCTGGGTTCTTTGTCCTTTGCCGTGTGGATTCCCCGCTGGGTGCATGGGTTAGACATCCGCACCCGCGGCTCTGGCCATGCAGGTACCACCAACACCATCCGCCACGCGGGTTGGGGGTGGGGCGCGCTGGTCTTCGTGCTGGACGCGTTGAAGGGCTATGCCGCGGTGGCGCTGGCCTTGGCCGTAGGCGCGCCCATGCTCATCGTTGCGCTGAGCGGTGCGGCCGCGGTGGCAGGGCATATCTGGCCGGTGTTTGCGGGATTCCGCGGGGGCATGGGCAACGCGACCACGTTCGGCGCGTTGCTGGCTTCCCATTGGTTGGTTGCCCTGCTGGCCGTGGGCTGGCTGATTGCCTGGGTGCTTTTGCTGCATCACACGGCCCGCGGCAACACCATTGCCGCGGCCACCGCGTGGGCGCTCTTTTGGGCTCTGGGCTTCACCGGCTTGCCCCTGGCCCTGGCTATTGCCATTGGCCCCATCGTGGCCTTTCGTTTCACCCAGGATTGGCGGCGGGAGTACCGCGAACTCTGGCTTGACCGCCCCAACGCCGCGCAATAGCCTCTTTCCCCGCCGTCCTTCGACCGTGTTCGCTGCGCTCACGCCGCTCAGGACGGCTTCGGCTTTGCTCGGGATGTGGATAAGGAATGCCCGCAAAGCGCCCTGAGCGGAAGCGTGAGCACTGACGAGACTGCCATGTCCATTCCCACCCTTACCACTGCCCGCCTGACCTTGCGGCCTTTCACTCTGGCCGACGCGGCCGAAGTTGCCCGCCTGGCCAACGACCGCGCGGTCGCCAAAACCACCACGATTCCTTTCCCCTACACAGAGACCCACGCGCAGAAATGGATTGCCACCCACGCGCCCGCGGCTGTGCGCCGCGAGCGTATGATTTGGGCTATCACCACCGCGTCCGATGGCCGTCTGATGGGCGCGATTGAACTGCGCTTTCATACCGCCCGCCACGTGGGCGAACTGGGCTATTGGTTGGGCAAAGCCTTCTGGGGGCAGGGTTACATGACCGAAGCCGCGCAAGCTGTGATGGCCTACGGCTTTCGGGAAGCCGGCCTTTATCGCATTCAGGCCAAGCATTGGCACAACAACCCTGCTTCGGGGC
>JAADCW010000025.1 GCA_013154225.1 Chloroflexota bacterium | reverse complement strand
CCGTTGCGACTTGTTATGGCAGCGCAACGGTGGTTAGCCTTATAAGGCAAGTCCTCAGTGGAGAAATATGCAAAATGTTCTCGAAAATAAAATTTGGATTGTTGGTGGTGATATCTTTTAGTTTGTTTGGCTGTATCAACATGCTTAAGGTCAAGGAAGTGTTTGAGGGCAGTGATGCCTGGGTGCGCGAACTCACTCGTGGGATGACAATTACCGCGCAGTACCCTGAGGGTGAGGTGCATTTACACGAACCGTATGACTTGTTTATCCGCATCGAAAACCATGGAGAGCACGAGCCACATTTGAATACGGCAATAGTCGAACTCCTTAATGAACAGGAGAATGAGCAAAAGGAGTGGGCTTGCATTATGGTGGAGCCTGAGCCGTCAGAGGTGAAGCCATTTTCTTCCGGCTATCTTTTCTATATGCCACCGGAGAAAGTAAAGATGAATGCGGTCACTGTTATTCGACTGCAATGCACATTCAATCAACCAGGCACTTATAAACTGCTTTTGGCCGCGGAATTTCAAGAAAGTGGCACGGCGTTTGTTAGCCGAGTATTTTCAGTAACAGCCCGGTAACAATGGGCGTGAATGCCGAAAAAATTTTGGCAATGTTCTTTCAAACCGCCCCATACGAAAAGCGCAGCCCCGATGAGACCATCGGGGCTGTTTTTGTTGCTGAGGGTTACGGGAGATGAGTTAGGCTTGGGGTTTGGTTTTGTCGTCGGGATCCCGCCACGTGCCGGGAATCACGCTTTTGAGGGCTTGGCGGTGTTCCTCGACCACTTCGGGCGGGCAGAGTTCCAGAAACAGATAAAAGGCCATGCTCACCAACGCGGCATCGTCCAGAGGGTTGAGGGGGATAAGGTCCACAGGCATGATGACGTAGCCCAGCGCGCCCACAGGGATCAGTTTGAGATACCACGGCACGCGCGGGTCGCGCAGGAGATGCCACACCAGGCGGGCTTCCCGCAGTACGGCCAGCCAAACGCTGCGGTTGTTGCCGACTTTGGGTTTGTTAGGGGTAGCGTTTTCAGTGCCCATGATTTGTTCCTCCAGGGAAGAGGCTGTGGATAGAAGCCCAACGCGAGGCAATATTGGTGCGGCGAAGGCGCTGGGCGGTAGGTGCGAATTACAAAATCAGCATGGCATCGCCAAAGGAAAAGAAGCGGTAGCCTTCTTGTTTGGCAATTTCATAGGCGTGCAAAATGCGTTCCCGCCCGGCAAAGGCGCTCACCAGCATCACCAGGGTGGATTTGGGCAGGTGGAAGTTGGTGATCATCGCGTCGGTAGCCCGGAAGCGGAAGCCGGGAAGGATGAAAAGGTCGGTGTCGCCGATCCAAGGGGCAACGACCTGACCTTCGGGCGCGTGCAGGGCCGCGGTTTCCAGCGTGCGGACCGTGGTGGTGCCCACCGCGATGATGCGTCCGCCTGCTGCTTTGGTGCGATTGATTTGCGCCGCGGTTTCTGCGCTGACTTCACACCATTCGGTGTGGATTTTGTGCTCGCGTGGGTCGTCTTCTTTGACCGGTGCGAACGTATCCAGGCCGACGTGCAGGGTCACGGTGGCAAAGCCAATGCCCTGGGCCTGTAATTCGTCCAACAGGCGATCAGTGAAGTGCAGGCCCGCGGTGGGCGCCGCGGCTGAGCCGGCTTCGCGGGCAAAGATGGTTTGGTAGCGTTCGGGGTTTTCCAGGGGGCGGTGGATGTAGGGCGGTAGCGGCACTTGCCCCAGGCGGTTGAGGGTGTCGTCCAAAGGGCGGGAAAAGCGCACGCGGCGCACTGGCCCATCCAACACGGCCACGATTTCCGCTTCCAGGTCGTCGTCCAGTGCCAGGCGTTTGCCCTCGGTCAGCCCCCGCCCGCGCACCAGGGCTTGCCACTGCCCCGGGGCTTCACGGCGCAGGAGCAAAAGTTCCACCTTGCCGCCCGTGGGAATTTTGCGGGCAAACAGCCGGGCAGGGATGACGCGGGTACGGTTGGCGACCAGCAGATCGCCGGGCCGCAGGAAGCGGCCGATGTCTCGGAAAATGGCATGGGTAATTTCGCCCGTGGCGCGATCCAGCACCATGAGGCGGGCGCTGTCTCGGGGCTCGACGGGCTCTTGAGCAATGAAACTTTCGGGAAGGTCGTAGTCGAAATCAGCAGTGCGCATGTTGGTCACAGTTTTATGCCGCGGCCAGCAGGGCCACGACGATGTGGTTGTGTAGCAGGCGGGCAGGGGTATCTTGAGGCGGGGCTACGATTTGCCCATATGTGTACACGCCCGTGATGGGCACGTCGTTGCCTAAGATGCGGCGCACCCGTTGGAAAATGGCATCTTCGTGCGCGGTGAAGAGGTAGGAGCACGCCCAATCCATCCAGACCAGCGCCAGGGCTGGGCTGTGTTTGCCTAAGGCGCGCAGGGCATAAGCTGCCGCGTCTTCAGCGGCTTGGGCCGCGTCGTCCATACTGCCCACCATCCAGTACGCGCGGGCGCCTCGAGGCACGGGCAGGGTCATGCGGAGGCTTCCGTCGGCTTCGACGTGGAGCGGCGCGCGGATGTCCCAGCCGCCGTCTTCGGTGCGAAGCCCCAGGGGGTAGAGGCGGGTGAACTCCCGTAAGGGCGCGTAAGCCCATCGTCGCGCGGGTTGGCCAAAGAGGCGTTCCAATTCCTGAGAAGCCGGGCGGCCGTCCAGCGCGCGCACCCATTCGCCGCGGCTTTCGGTGACCTGCGACCACAACCCGGTGGAGCGCCAGCCGCTTCCCCAGCCCAGGCCCAGATGGGTGCCTTGAACGGTGAGCAAGGACATGCCGCCTTCGCCCACATCGCGGCCGCCGATGAGAGCTGGCCGTCCCACCCTGAGCCCGCCGCCCACCAGGCCGCCATTGAGTCCACCCTGGTTGTGCGACAAAACATCCAACCAGCGGTTGAGCCGAGGTTGCATGGCTTCCAGGGCCACAAACAAGACGCTTTCCTGCCAATGGGGCAGGCGCTCGGTGATTTCGCTGACCGAAGGTAGTTGGGCAAAACGGGCGCTTTGAATGCGCAGGTCTTCGCCCCCAAGCACCACCAGGTTCATGCCGCGGGCTGGCGCGCCGTCCTGGTTCCATACCCGCCGCACGGTGCCGCCCCAAATGGCAATGTCGCCCAAGAGCACCCGCAGGGCTTTGACCGCTTCTTCCAGGTCATATTCTGCCGTAGCCCACAGGAACGCGGCCACTGGGTCGCTTTCCAACCTGCGCAGTGCCCGATGGGCGAGTTGTACGCTGAGTTCTCGCCCCAGGGTGCCCATGCCATATTCGCTGACGGCTTCCAATGCCATGCTGACCTCGCTCGTTGGGGTTAATCTTCAGCGATGGGCACCGTGAAGTGGAAGGTGGTGCCTTCGCCGAGTTTGGATTCAAACCAGATGCGGCCGCCGTGAAGTTCGACCAGGTTTTTGGTGATGTGCAGACCCAACCCTGTGCCAGGGGCTTCGCGGGCGCGGCGGTCTTCGGAGCGGAAGAATTTTTGGAAGATTTTTTCTTGCTCTTCTTCGCTGATGCCCAACCCGTTGTCCCGCACGGCCACGTGCACCACTTCGGGCGGGCCGTTGGGCTGCCATTCGTTGGGGACGTGTTCGGCCCAGATTTCGATGGTGCCGCCTTCGGGGGTGTATTTGTGCGCGTTGCTGACCAGATTGGTGAGGATCTGTGCCAGGCGCACCCGGTCGCCCCAAACCGGCGGCAGGTCGTCGGGAATGTGCACTTCCAGGGTTTGATTTTTGCTTTCGATTTGCTGGCTGAGGGAGTGCACAACTTCGTCCACCACGTCGTGGAAGTCCACACGTTGAAATTCCAGTTCCAATTTGCCGGCTTCGATGCGGGAAATGTCGGCCAGGTCGGAGACCAGGCGCGCCATGCGCTCTACATTGGCCCGAATGACGGCCAGGAATTGGGCCTGGTTGTCGTTGATGGGGCCAACTGCACCTTTGGCCAGCAAGTCGGCATAACCTCGGATGGAGGTCATGGGGGTTTTGAGTTCGTGCGCCACAAAGGAGATGAAATCGCTCTTGGTTTGGTTGGCCTCTTGCACTTCGGCATACAGTTGGGCGTTGGTAATGGCAATGGCCGCGTGGTCGGCCAGGCGCACCAGGAAGCGCACGGTCTCCTCGTTCCAGACATAGGGATCGAGGCTTTCCAGCACCAAGAGGCCGATGACTTGATCTTCGCGCTCGATGGGCACCACGATTTGCGCCCGGGCGTGCGCGTGGAGGAGGGGGGTGTCGCTTTCTTCGGCCAGAATGCGCTGGGGTTCGTGGGTTTCAACCGCGCGGGTCATGCCAGGGCAGCGGGAAATCGGCACGCCGGTGGCGCGGTAAGGGCCTAATTCGCCTTCAGGATAGCCTTGGTCTGCGATGATGATCAGGGTGTCTTCTTGAAGCAGACCCACTAATCCAGCCACGGCACCTGTGCGGCGTACAGCCCAATCCAGGGTGACTTGCATTGCCCGGCGCACATCCAGGCTGGTGTTGAGTTCCCGGTCAATGCGCTGGAGCACCGAAAGTTCTTCCACCCTGGCGGCCAGGGCTTGGTCGGTCATGGTGTAAAGCCGCGCGTTTTGGATTGCGATGGCGGCTTGGCCAGCAAAGGCCAGCAAAAGTTGTTCGTCGTCTGCAGTGAAGATGCCGTTGCGTTTGTTGATGACTTCCAGCGCGCCGATGGCCTTATCTTGCGTGATCATGGGTGCAATGAGCACCGAGTGGGTTTTGAAGTTGGTTTCCTGGTCAATGGAGCTTTCCCAGTTGTTTTCTTTTTCCACATCGGTGACCAGGAGCGGCATACGCTCCGAAATTGCGCGGCCCACCAGGCCGCTGCCGGGCGGCAGGCGTTTGCCTTCCAGGTTGGTGCCCACCGGGCCGGTAACCACGGCAAAGACCAGTTCGCCGGTGTCTTCGTCCACCAGGAAGAGGGTGCCGGCTTCTGCATCGAGCAGGGAAACCGCGCTGTCGAGGATCTGTTTGAGCAGGGCTTGCAGGTCCAGGGTGGACGATAGTTTCCGGGTGATTTGGTTGAGCACGGTCAACTGCGCCGCGCGCTGGCGGGTTTCTTCCAGCAAGCGGGCTTTGACAATAGCCCCCGCGGCCAGGTCGGCCAGGGCTTGCACCAGGCGTTCTTGCTCTGCGGTGTAAGCCACTTCAACTGCAGAATCGGCCAAGACCATGACGCCGATGGTTTCAGCCCCCGCGTTGAGGGGCACGCCCATCCAGGCCAATGCGTCGGGCAAATCCACGGCATAGCCTTGCTGGCGGCACGTGGCAGGGTAGTCGTTGGTGCGGATGACGTGGCGGGTTTTCATCACTTCCCACGCCAGGCCGCGGCCTTCTTCCAGGGGCTGGCCTTCCAGGTCTTTGAGGCGCTCGTCGCCATCGGCGGCAAACACATACTGCAGTTGTTTGGTGGCGGGCTCGTAGAGCAAAACCTGGAAATAGCGCGCCCGCACCAGGCGGGTGGTTTGCGCGTAGAGCAGTTCCAGCAGGTCGTCGAACACCAGGGTGATGTTGACGCCTTGGGCCACGCGCGCCAGAATGTTCATTTGTTCGATGCGGCGTTCCAGGTCCGAAACGGTTTGCGCGCGCTCAATGGCCAGCGCGGCCTGGCGGCTGAGGGCTTCCAGGAATTCGACTTCTTCGCTCCCGTAGAGCCTGCCGGGGCGGGGTCCCAAGGCCAGGAAGCCTACCAGGCGTTCCCGCCCGGGCAGGGGCACGTAAATCACGGCCTGCAAGAGCGCGAGCCGCGCGGCCACGGGCTCCAGATCTCGGGGAAGGTTGTCAGGGTCGAAGAAGAACGTGTGCCCCAGGCGTTCCAGGAAGTTGGGGAGGGGGTTATCGGCCGCGAACGTAATATCGGAGGTAGGGCGGCCGTGTTCGTCGGGAAAAGCGCGATATTGACCGTTGACGGTGTCGTAGAGGAAAAGGTGCAGGGGATGGGCGTAGAGGTTGGCCGCGACCGTTTGGCGGGTCAGACGGGCAACGGTTTCCACGTTCGCGGCTTCGACCAGGGCACGGCCAAAGGCGTCCAGTTGCTCCTGATAGGCCAGGTGCGTGTGGCCGAAAAGGCGGTTGACGCCCTGTTCCAGGCGGGTGCGGACGGGGTTGAAGAGGGTAGCTACCAGAAAAGCCCAAAAGCCCAGCAGGTAGGGATTGTGGGGGCGCACTCGGGTGCCCAGCGCCAGGGTAACGCCAATGACGATGAGGTTGTAACCCACCACGATGATGACCAGCATCGCGGCATAAACCAGGGCTTGCCGCATGAGCACGTCGGTGCGGGTGACCCGATAGCGAAGCAGGGCGTAGGCCAAACCTGTGGGGAAGAAAACCGTGGGCAGAAGGAGCCACAGCGAGAAGTGAGCTGGAATGCCAAATTGGGGCAGGAGCAACCAGACGAGCGTGGGGCCAAACCCTACCAGGAAGCTGGCTAAGATGAAGGTGGCTTGTGCCCGGGCCAGGGGATATTCGGAATGGGCTCGGGTGTAAATCAGCCTACCGAGGAAGATGAAGCCAGTGATGGCGTCAAAGGCGTAAAGGGCCTGGCGGGCATGGATGTAGTTCCAGGGGTGCTGGACGTTGTACATGGTTGCCCAGTTCCAAATGACCAGCACAAACATGGTGGTGTGGCCGATGCCCAAAAGCCAGGGATGACGGCGGAAGAGCCCCAGCGGCCTGGGAAGGAGTACGGCCAGGTTGAGCATGGCCGCGCCGCTCATGCCGACGGCCAAAATCCAAAGCGGGGCTAAGCGATGTGGCCCCCAAATGAGCAGGGTGCCGCCCAGGGCAAACCCTACCGAGACGCTGAACATGGAAAAGGAGCGCCCCAGGTTGTCATAACGCCTGAAGATGAAAACCCAAATGCCAATAAAGGCAAACAATAGCCCTAAGAGATAGAGGGGATAAAAAAGGAACCACTGATCGCGAGGCGTAAAGGCCCGCAAAACGATTTCAATTTCTTTGACAATGCCCCCTCGTGAGCGGGCTGTGAGGGTGATGGTATCGCCAATCGCGTGCTGGCGCACGAGCGCGTCGTACTCATGCACGCTGTCCAGGGGTTCGCGATCCAAGGCCAGCAGGACGTCGTCCACGCTGAGCCTGGCGGGGGTGGTGTCTGAATACTGGGGGTCCCGTACAGCCCCAACCACCAGGGTCGTTTCCACCAGCGCGCCGGTAAAAGGCTGTTGCATCCAGGGGTGCAGGAGGAAGGGCGTGGCCAGAAGCGCGCCTGCCATGACCAGGATGTACACCAGGGTCACCAAAGGCAGGAACTTCTCGTCCAGCCAGTCGGGAAGATAAGAGGAAGAAGCCAAAATATGGCGACTGCCTAAAGGGTTGCGCTGCGAAGTGGAAGAACGCTCAACGGTCATCAGAGAGGCCCATTACAAAAGGAATTTCCTCTATTGTATGCGAGGGGGGAAAATGTTGCAAGATGAGGATGCAAAGTGGTGGGGTTCGGGAAAGTAGTGGGGCGGGAAACGCCAAACCGAGGCCGTAGCAGGCCTCGGAGGCTGAGCGCAGCAGGGCAAGGGTTTTGGGGAAGGGACTATCGCGCGGGGTTACAGCGCCCAGTCTTCTTCTGCCGCGGCTTCCCAGCGGGCGCGATAGGCCGCGTCGGCCCAGCGTTCCGGGCGGAACGCGTCCGCGTAGGGCGGCAGGGTTTCCCCCGTGAGGTGGGCGGCCAGCAGGTCGGCCA
>JAADCW010000078.1 GCA_013154225.1 Chloroflexota bacterium | reverse complement strand
ACAGCCTCGCTGGCCAGAGCCAGGGCTTGGGCTTCTTCGTTGCTAATGCCAATGGGCACCACGATGCGGTCGCGCACTTTGCCGTTGACCTGAACCACCAGGGTGACCTGGTCTTCTTTGACGGCTTCCTGGTCCACTTCTGGCCAGGGTTGATCGTGCACGGAGTAAGGCTTGCCCAGCACTTCTACCCAAAGTTCTTCGGCAATGTGGGGGGTGATGGGTGCCATCATGCGGACGTACAGGTCCAGGGCCTCTTGCCAGGCCTCGGTGCCAGCCACGCCGGCCTGGCGGGCTTTCTGCATTTCGTTGAGCAGTTCCATCAGCGCGGCCACGATGGTGTTGAACTCAAAGGTCTCGAAGTCGTGGGTGACCCGCTGCAAGGTCTGATGGACTTTGCGGCGCAGTGCTCGCACCGCGTCGGCGTTGGGGGAAGCAGGCGGCTCAGCCTGCGCGGTTTCGGTGACCAGATTCCACACGCGGCGCAGCCAGCGCACGATGCCCTCGATGCCTTGGCTGTTCCACGGTGCACCCAGATCCCAGCGGGCAAAGAACATCAGGTAAGCCCGTACTGTGTCGGTGCCGTAGCGCGCCACCAGGTCGTCGGGGTCCACGACGTTGCCTTTGGATTTGGACATCTTTTCGGGTTCCAGATGATACACCAAATCCAGGTGGCGGGTGCTTTCTGTGCCGGGAATGTGCACCTTGGTCTGGTCGCTGACGTGCACCACGACCAGTTGGGCGTCTTTCTTGGGGTCTTCGCCTTCGGTGTAGGGGTTGACCCGCACCTTGATGGTTTTCTCGTCGCGGGCGTACACCTCGCCGCGGATCTCGTTTTCGCTCTGTTCAAAGGCCGGCCACTGCTCGCGCGGGGTGCCGTAGGGCAAGGCTTCGATGCTGTCCGCGTGGAAGGCGTTGCCTTCCCAGTGGCCGCGGATGGTCACAAAATGGCCGTCGCGCGGTTCGCCCAGCACGATGCCCTGGTTGCGCAGTTGGATCATGGGTTCGTCGCCTTCCACGATGCCCAGGTCGCGCAGGGCTTTGTGGAAGAAGCGGACGTAGAGCAGGTGCATGGTGGCGTGTTCTGCGCCGCCGGTGTAGGTGTCCACCGGGAACCAGTAGGCATATTCTTCCTGCTCAAAGGGGGCTTTGTCGCGGGCGTGCAGGTTGAGGTAGCCCAGGTGATACCAGGACGAATCCATGAACGTGTCCATGGTGTCGGTTTCCCGCTCCGCGGGGCCGCCGCACACCGGGCACGTGGTGTGCTTCCACGTGGGGTGGAATTTCAGCGGGCTTTCGCCTGTGGGGCGCCATTCGATGTCGTCGGGCAGTTCCACGGGCAGTTGGTCGTCGGGCACCGGGTTCCAGCCGCATTTTTCGCAATACACCATCGGGATGGGCGTGCCCCAATAGCGCTGGCGGGAGATCAGCCAATCGCGCAGGCGGTAGTTGACCCCACGCTTGCCAATGCCTTTGGCTTCCAGCCATTCGATGACTTTGAAGATGCCGGGATCGTCCCAGCCTTTGCCCTTGACAATGCGGGTGCCGCTGAGGGGGCCGCTGTTGACCATCACGCCCGGGCCGGGGTAGGCTTCTTGCATGGTGGCCGCATCCAGGGGGATGGGGTTGCCTTCGTCGTCCACGGGGAAGATCACCGGGCGGATTTCCAGGCCGTATTTCTTGGCAAATTCAAAGTCGCGTTGGTCGTGCGCGGGCACAGCCATGATTGCGCCGCTGCCGTAGGACATCAAGACGTAGTCGGCAATCCAGATGGGTACTTTCTCGCCGTTGACCGGGTTGATGGCATACGCGCCGGTGAAGACGCCGGTCTTTTCCCGCTCTTCGGCTTGGCGTTCCATATCTGAGAAGCGGGCGGCCTGGAAGCGGTATTTTTCCACTTCCGCGCGCTGGCTTTCGGTGGTGATTTCGTCAATGATGGGGTGTTCCGGCGCCAGCACCATGAAGGTCACGCCCCAGAGGGTGTCGGGGCGGGTGGTGAAGATTTCCAGGGTGTGCCCGTGTTCGGTTTTGAAGAACACGTTGGCGCCTTCGGAGCGGTTGCCGATCCAGTTGCGCTGGGCTGTTTTGATGCGTTCAGGCCAGTCGAGGCCATCGAAGCGTTTGAGTTCTTCGGCGTAGTCGGTGATGCGGAAGAACCACTGTTCCAGGTTTTTCTTGATGACCGGTGTGCCGCAGCGCTCGCAGACGCGTTCGTCGCCGATGACTTGTTCGCGTGCCAGGGTGGTGTTGCACGTTGGGCACCAATCCACCGGCGATTTTTTGCGGTAGGCCAGCCCGTGTTTGTAGAACTGGGTGAAGAACCATTGGTTCCAGCGGTAGTATTCGGGGTCGCAGGTGACCACTTCGCGGCGCCAGTCGAACATCGCGCCCATGCTGCGGAGTTGGCGGCGCATGTTGTCAATGTTTTTGTAGGTCCACTCGCGGGGGTGGATGTTGCGCTTGATGGCCGCGTTTTCCGCTGGCAGGCCAAAGGCGTCGAACCCGATGGGGAAGAGGACGTTGTAGCCTTTCATGCGCATGTAGCGGGCGCGCGCGTCGGAAGGCGTCATGGCATACCAGTGGCCGATGTGCAAGTTCCCTGAGGGATAAGGGAACATGGTGAGCGCGTAGTGTTTGGGCTTTTCGGGGTCAATGTCCGCGTGATAGAGACCATCGGCCTCCCATCGGGAGCGCCACTTGGATTCGATTTCAGCGGGGTTGTAGGGTCGGGTCATAGCAACCTCCAGGGTGAGGTGATTGTGGTATTGCAGTTGTGGCTATAAGCGCACGACCGCACCGCAGTATTCGCAACGCAGTTCGCGCATGCCTTTGACTACGGGTTGGGTAAATAACGCACCGCACGCGGGGCAATGGGTGGGGATGTCGTGCGGTGATGTTTCTTCTGTGGTTTTGCCATCGGCCTGGGCGTCAATGGCTTCTTGGGTCAGGTCGCCGCGTTGCACTTGCTTGATGCGGGCTGCCCATTGGTCGTTGTCTGCGCCGTGGAAGAGCCGAAGTTTGGCCTGGGAGATGCGTTTGCCTTCGGTGGCTGCGGTGAATTTCAGGGTCAGGAGTTCGCGGGTGCCCAGTCCCAAAAAGCCGCCGCGGGCATCAACGCTTTCCTGCACTTCCACCGCGCCGATGGGCGCAGCAAATTGAAGGTTTTGCACCAGTTTTTTCTCGGTGGCAATGAAAAGCACTTTTTTGGTGGCGATTTTTTCTTTTTGTTCCATGATGAGGCGGGCGTCGGTGAGGAAGAGGACACCCTTGGGGCCTTCATCATCTCGGATAAGCCATTGGGCTTCGCAGGCATCTACCAGGGCTTCTTCGGGGTAAGGGTCAAAGGAGATTTTGGCCCATTGGTCGCTGGCCCAAAGGAGATGTTCGATTTCGTGGGCGGTCTTATCTACCCGTTTTGAGAACCCGTCGAAAGCACCTTCTACGTCGCGCTCGGCCTGGTCAATGCGGTCTTCGAGGCGATCGAGCGCGTCTTTGGCCGCATCCATTTCGGCTTCGGTGGTTGCGCGTTGGCCTTGGGCCAAAATTCGGGAAAGGCTTGCGTTGAGGTCGCGCAGGTCGCCACGGCGTTGGGTCAGGACATCTTGGGCTTGCCTGCGGGTGGTAGGCCAGTCTTGCGCGATTTGGGCTACCTGGGCATCCAACACTTTGGCGTAGCGGTAACCTTGGGCGCGCAGTTGGCGTACCTTGTCGGTCAGGGCGTTGACTTTGGCGTCCATATCTTCCAAGGCGTCGGCGGCATGCCCCAGAGCGGCCGCGGTTTGAATTTCAGCGGCTTTGTCTTGCAAGGCAGACCAGCGCCGAGTGCGGGTTTCCGCATCCATTTGCATTGTGGGCTCCTCTCTGATGAGCAAGACGGGAAAAGAAAAAGCCTTCGTCCCATCAGGGACGAAGGCTTGGCCTCCGCGGTACCACCCTGGTTGCCGCAGGCGGGCCTGCGACCTCTCGGGGGCGCGATAACGGGCGCTGCCGCCGCCGACTACTTGGCGCACGTTCGCCGACGGAGAGGCTTCCTCATGGCTTTGAGGAAGCCGCAGGCGAGTTCGGCCTGGGCACTCGGCGGGGGTGCCATGCCGGGCTTTCACCCTCCCCGGCTCGCTGCGCCGATGGCCTACTACTCCTGCAAGGGGTACTTCTGCTGTTGTCAAAGGTGCTTACGAAAGTAGCACCCGGTTCGTGGACCGGGTGCAGGGTTGGTGGACCCAGAGGGACTCGAACCCTCGACCTTCTCAATGCCATTGAGACGCGCTCCCAACTGCGCCATGGGCCCACGAGTTTGTGGTGCTGATTTTATCATGGTCGGACAAGATTGTCCACCTTAGTGGACCTGGCGGGATTCGAACCCGCGACCTCTTCAGTGCGATTGAAGCGCGCTCCCAACTGCGCTACAGGCCCATCCAGCAGCGAGGCAAATTGTACCTGAGAGGGTGGGGGGTGTCAAGAAAATTTACCTCGCCGCACGGTTTCTTGTCCAATTAGTGGTGCGATGCAGGCTGGGGAGCCGTGGTGCCTTCAGGCGCGTTGTAGGCGGCCCATGCACCCAACACCATGCCAAGAAAACCCATGATAAGGTCGTTCCACAAGGCGGAAAGGATTTGGCCGTAGCCCAGGATGCCAGGCGCAAACATAACCAGGACGCCCAGCAGCGCGCTGAGCCAGCCCAACAGTTTGATGGCGTCGCCCATCTCGGTGAGGGCAATCCACAGGCCAAAGACAACCCAAATCACGCCCGCGATCACGTCGGAAGTCACGCCCTGTGCGGCGTAACCCCATACAAAGGGCGCGGCGATCATCCACGCTCCAAGGATTGCCAGAACCCAGCCAAGCACTTTGGTGGCTTTCATCATGCACCTCCATAGTTGATGCGGTGGTTGTTAAGATGCCTTGCGTAAGATAATTTTACTACACCACGGCATTTTGGAAGGCGCTGTATGGGGTGTTTTTGCCCAGGCGGATGGTTGACCCATTCCCTTTCTTATGGCATAATTTGGGCACAACAGCCAAAGGTGTTGATGGAGACGAGTAGGCTTGTGAAGCGCCTCCAGCGAGCCCGGGATGGTGGAAGCCGGGCGGCAGCAGCAGGCCGAAAATCCCTCCGGAGCCGCAAACCGAACGGGGCGCAAGCCCCCAGTAGGGGCGCCGGTTTCGCCCGCCGTTATCGGGGCGCGGGCATAAGCCTTCCCAGGCCGTGCCCGACCGAGTGCCCGCCCATTGGGCGGGAACCAGGGTGGTACCGCGGGAGTACGCGCTCTCGTCCCTGCTTGGGATGAGGGCGTTTTATGGTTAAATGTCAGGTGACCAGTCTCAGAAGCCGCCAGGTAACCAGGTAACGAAGTAACTAAGCCACGAGGCAACCAGGCAACAAATCTCAGGAGGTTCTCCATGCCATTCAAGCCTGTTTCCCCAAAGGTCAATCTGCCAAAGATGGAAGAGCGCCATCTTGAGTTTTGGCGCGAGCATGATATCTTCCGCAAAACCGAGGAAACCCGCCGCGGCAAGCCGGAATTCGTGTTTTACGAAGGCCCGCCCACGGCTAACGGTAAGCCGGGTGTGCATCACGTCCTTTCGCGTTCCTTCAAGGACATTTTCCTGCGCTATCGGGTGATGCGCGGCTATCACATCATCCGCCGCGGCGGTTGGGATACCCACGGCCTGCCGGTGGAGATCGAGGTTGAGAAAAAACTCGGCTTCACCAGCAAGCGCCAGATCGAAGAATACGGCGTGGCAAAATTCAACGAACTTTGCCGCCAATCGGTGTTTGAATACATCCAGGATTGGGAAAAACTCACCGAGCGGATTGCCTTTTGGGTGGATCTGGAACACGCGTACGTCACCTACCACAACGAATACATCGAAAGCGTGTGGTGGATTTTGAAGCAGTTTTGGGAACAGGGCTTGATTTATCGTGGGCACAAGGTGGTGACCTACTGCCCCCGCTGCGGCACGCCTCTGGCCGACCACGAGGTCGCGCTGGGCTACAAAGACACCGAAGATCCCTCGGTGTACGTCCGCCTGCCCCTCAAAGACGAACCCGACACCGCACTGTTGATTTGGACCACCACGCCGTGGACCCTGCCGGCCAACGTCGCGGTGGCCGCGCATCCTGATGTGGAATATGTCAAGGTCAAACGCACCCTGCCCGACGGCGGCGAGGAGTTCCTCATCGTCGCGCGGCCGCTGTTGGAAAAGGTCTTCCGCGACGAGGAAGTCGAAATTGTGGCCGCGTTCCCTGGCAAGGCCCTCAAGGGCAAGCGGTATCAGCCCCTGTACACGTTCGTGCCGCCCGACAAGCCCGCGCATTTTGTGGTACTGGCCGACTTCGTGACCACCGAAGACGGCACCGGCCTGGTGCACATGGCGCCCGCGTTCGGCGCAGACGACATGGAAATGGCCCGCAAATACGATTTGCCGGTCATCAACACGGTCAAACCCGACGGCACCATCGTGGACGAGGTGCGGCCGTGGGCTGGCATGTTCTTCAAAGACGCGGATCCGCTTATCATCGAAGACCTGCAAAAGCGCGGTCTGATGTTCCGTGCGGAGACCTACACCCACAGTTACCCCTTCTGCTGGCGCTGCGGCACGCCGCTGCTCTACTACGCCCGGCCAACGTGGTATATCCGCACCACGGCCAAGAAAGACCGCCTGGTTGCGCTCAACGAGAAAATCAACTGGGTGCCCAAGCACATCAAACACGGCCGCTTTGGCAACTGGCTGGAAAACAACATTGACTGGGCTTTGGGGCGGGAACGCTACTGGGGCACGCCCCTGCCCGTGTGGCAGTGCCAGGAATGCGGGCATCAGCACGCGGTGGGTTCCGTGGCCGAACTTTCGGAAATGGCAGGCCGTGACCTCAGCGGGCTGGATTTGCACCGCCCGTATGTGGATGAAGTCACCCTGGCCTGCCCCAAGTGCGGCGGCGAAATGAAGCGCGTGCCCGAACTCATCGACGTCTGGTTCGATTCGGGCGCCATGCAGGTTGCGCAGTGGCATTACCCCTTTGAAAATCAGGAAATCTTTGAAAAGCAGCACCCCGCGGACTACATCTGCGAAGCCGTTGACCAGACCCGCGGCTGGTTCTATTCCCTGCACGCCATCAGCACCTTGCTTTTCGACGACATTGCCTTCAAGAACGTCGTCTGCCTGGGCCTGATTTTGGACGAGGACGGCCTAAAAATGTCCAAATCGCGCGGCAACATCGTGGATCCGTGGGACGTGCTCGACGTCCACGGCGCGGACGCGTTGCGCTGGTATTTCTTCTCTGCAGGCCCTCCCGGCGACAGCAAGCGTTTCTCCGTCAACCTGGTGGGCAACACGGTGCGGAATTTCTCCCTCACCCTGTGGAACGTTTACGCGTTCTTCACCACCTACGCCTCGCTGGACGGCTGGGAACCCGATCCGGAGACCGAACCGGCCTACACCGAACTCGACCGCTGGCTGCGCTCGGAACTGCACGCGCTGACCAAAGCCGTGACCGAGGCTTATGAAGCCTACGACGCGCTCAACGCCACCCGCCCGGTGGAAGCCTTTGTGGAGCGGCTTTCCAACTGGTATCTACGCCGCAGCCGCCGCCGCTTCTGGAAGAGCGCGTCGGACGCGGACAAGCACGCCGCGTACAGCACCCTCTACGAAGCCCTGGTCACCGTGGCAAAACTCATTGCGCCCGCGATGCCCTTCATGGCCGAGGAACTTTACCAGAACCTGGTGCGCTCGGTGGATCCGGACGCGGCGGAATCCGTCCATCTGGCCG
>JAADCW010000133.1 GCA_013154225.1 Chloroflexota bacterium | reverse complement strand
CCGCGGTGACCGCGTGGATGTCGCCGGTGAGGTGCAGGTTGAAGTCTTCCATGGGAATGACCTGCGAATAGCCGCCGCCAGCCGCGCCGCCTTTGATGCCGAACGTCGGGCCCTGGCTGGGCTGACGGATGCACGTAAACACCTTCTGCCCCAGGTGCGCGCCCAGGGCCTGGCTCAACCCCACGGTGGTGGTGGTTTTGCCTTCCCCCAGGGGCGTGGGCGTGATCGCGGTGACGTCAATGTATTTGCCGTTGGGCGCGTCGGCCAGGCGTTGGAGAATTTCCAGGCGCACCTTGGCCTTGGTGTCGCCGTAAAGTTCCAGTTCTGAGGGCAAAATGCCGGCTTCCTCAGCCACTTGTGTGATGGGCTTGAGTTCGGCTTCCTGGGCAATCACAATATCGGGGGGCACAGGGTGCCGTCGTTTGAGGGGCGTAGGGGTAAATTTGCGGGACATGGGAACCTCGCTGTTAGGGGAAAAGTGGACAAAAGACGATGCCGGGAACTTTGGGGTAGATATGATGGGGCATTTAGGTGTATTATATCCCTAAGCCCAAGGGCGGTGTACACTTCGTGATACTTGTCACGATGCTTCGGCGAAAAGTCGTGACATCGCTCAGGGTTAAAGTTTGTTATAATCGTCAATGGCACAATTTTCATTACGTTACGAGGCCCCTATGCCCCATCAGTACAATGCATTAGAAAAAATTCGTCTGGAAAAACTGGAACGCCTGCGGGAAATGGGCATTGAGCCCTATCCCAACCGGGCGGAACGCACCCATACCGCGGCTGAAGCCAAGGCCGCGCTGGAAGCCGCTGAAGCCCAAGGTGCAGAAGAAGCGCCGCGGGTGATTGTGGCTGGCCGTTTGCGCGCGATGCGCCCGATGGGCAAGATTACGTTTGCTCATATTGAAGACGAGAGCGGGCGCATTCAACTTTTCTTCCAGGCGAATACCCTGGGCAAAGATCAACTCAAGCTGTTCAATAAACTGTTTGACCTGGGCGATTTCATCCAGGCCGAGGGTTTCCTTTTCCGCACCCGCACGGGCGAGATCACCGTGCATGTGGAAAAATTCCGCATGTTGGCCAAGGCCATTACGCCGCTTCCGCCTGCCAAAGACGAAGTTGCGGAAGATGGCACTGTCATCCGACACGCGGTGTTAGCCGACCCCGAAACCCGCTACCGCCAGCGTTATGCCGACCTGGCCGTCAACCCCGACGTGCGGGAAATCTTCCGCACCCGCGCCAAAATTGTGCGTGCATTGCGGGATTACCTCGACGACCACGGCTTTTTGGAAGTCGAAACGCCCATTCTTCAGCCCATTTACGGCGGCGCGGCTGCCCGTCCCTTTGTGACCTATCACAACCAGCTCAAACAAAAACTCTATTTGCGCATTTCCTTTGAGCTCTATCTCAAACGCCTGCTGGTAGGGATGTTTGAGAAGGTGTATGAAATCGGCCGAGACTTCCGCAATGAAGGCATCTCGTTCAAGCATAACCCCGAATTTACCCAACTGGAATTCTATTGGGCTTATGCAGATTACTTCCAGGTGATGGAATTTGTGGAAGAAATGATCGCCTACGTGGCCGATCGGGTTTTGGGCAAACGGCAAATTACGTGGCAGGGGCATGAAATTGACCTCAATCCCCCGTGGAAGCGGGTGGAACTCCGCCAGGGCGTGCTGGATGCCACTGGCATTGACATTGCCCAGTATCCCGACGCGGAAAGTCTGGCCGCGGCCATGAAGGCCAAGAACATCGAACCCAAGCCCAACGCCTCGCGCGGCAAATTGATTGACCAATTGGTGAGTGACTTCCTGGAACCCAACTTCATTCAGCCGACCTTCCTGTATGACTACCCCCGAGATATTTCACCGCTGGCAAAAGCCAAGCCCGGTGATCCCAACACGGTGGAACGCTTCGAGGGATTCATTGGTGGGATGGAGTTGTGCAACGCGTTCACAGAATTGAACGACCCGCTGGATCAGGAAGCCCGCTTTTTGGAAATGGGGCGCACCTATGCAGCAGATGATGAAGAGCGCCATCCCATTGATGAGGACTACCTGCGCGCGATGCGCTACGGTATGCCCCCTAACGGCGGTTTCGGCATGGGTATTGACCGCCTGACCATGCTGTTTACAGACAAGCACAGCATTCGGGAGGTCATTTTGTTCCCCCATTTGCGGGAACGCGGCGATGCCGCGCCCCCAAGCGACCAACAAGCCGCTGAAGCAGATTCCCCCGCGCCTGCATCCTAAGGCGCCCCCTGTCAGCCGCGCGGCTGGCCTCTTATCGGGTGGTGTCGAATGAGCGATAAAGCACAACTTGTGTGGCTGGAACTTGCAGCACTGATCAACCAACAGCCGCCGCAAGAGCGTCTTCGCTATCGGGAGGCTATTCGTCGTTTAGTGCATGATTTGGGACACAACATAGGCTTGGTACGCACCAGCGAAGGGCTGATCCGTCGTGAGGCGGAGGCCAAAGGCCTGATGGTGGACGATGAACTGCTGGACATCATCCACCAGGCCGTGCTGGATTTGACCGATTTGCTGGCCACGTTGCGTTTGTTTGGCGACGCGATTGACGCCAAAGCAGAGTAGGCACGCGCTGCCCTGCGTTGGCGTGAGATGAGGCCAGCGCACATTGAAGACGCAGGCACCGACGAGAGATTTCTATGGTAACAACCAAAGCCCGAGAGCGTATCCTGGTGGTGGAACCCGACCCGGAAATTGCCGATTTGATTGCACGGCAAAGCCTTCAGCCGTTGCGTTATCGGGTAAAGGTGGTGGGCGAAGCGGGCGCAGCCCTGCAGGAAAGTGCCCGCTTTGCCCCCCATCTTATCATCGCAGATATGCACCTGCCCGACCTGAGCGGGAAAGACCTGTTGGCAGCCCTGCAATCCCAAGGCGACGACGTGCCCATCATTGTGGTGGGGAGCAAAGGTGAAGAACGGGACATCATCCAGGCTTTCCGATTAGGCGCTTCCGACTTCCTGCTGTGGCCCATGCAGGATACGGAAGTCGTCTCTGCTGTGGAGCGTGTGCTCAAGCAGGTGCGGGAACGCCAGGCCAAAATCCAACTGGCCCGTCAGTTGCAAAAGGCCAACCAGGAACTTCAGCGTCGGGTGCGGGAACTGACCACGCTGTTTGATTTGGCCAAAGCCGTGGCCTCGGTGACCAACCAGAAGGTGCTCTTCCAACGGTTGGTCGAAGGCGCGCTGCGGCTGGCCGAGGCAGACAAAGGGTGGATGTTCCTGCGGGAAGAAGACGGCAAGCGCCTGACCCTGGTGGCCCAGCAAGGTCTGCCGCGTTCCCTTTCGGGCCGGCTGGGGCAAAGTTGGGATGACGGCTTGAGCAGTTTGGTGGCGCTTTCGGGCGAAGCGCTGAGCATCCACGGCGATCCCCTGCGGCGTTTCAAAATCTATGCCTTGGGGAAGTCGGCTTTGGTGGTGCCGGTCAAGGTCAAAAATGAAGTGGTGGCTTTGCTGGCTGTTGTGCGCACCGAGCCGCGGCCGTTCACGCCCGAAGAGCAGGCCCTGCTGGAAGCCATCGCCGATTATGCTTCCATCGCTTTGGTCAACGCACGGCTTTTCCAGGCCCTGGAAGAGCACGCCAAAGCCATGCAGCGCACGGCCAAAGCCGCCCGCGAAGGCGAGCGCCTGAAAAGCGAAATTTTGCAAAACCTCAGCCACGAACTGCGCACCCCCTTGGGCGTGGCGCAGGGTTATGTGGAAATGCTCATGGAAGGCCAGATGGGCGACCTCTCGGAAGAGCAGCGCCACGCGCTGGAAACAGTGCGCCAAAAACTGGCCCAAATTGGCGATATTGTTTCTTCGGTCACTGCATTGCAAGGCGTATCGTTGGCGCCGACCCAATGGGCACGCGTTGATTTGAACGACTTGGCCCGCTTGGCCGTAACCCGCCACAAACCGCGAGCCCAACAGAAGAAACTGACCCTTGAAGTGCACACAGCCGACGATGAAGTTGCCGTGCTCGGCGACCCTGAACAGTTGGGCATGGTCTTTGACCATCTCATCACCAACGCCATCAAATTCACGCCCGAAGGCGGGCACATTGAAGTCACCGTGCGCCGCGATAAGGGCGATTTAGCCCATGTCTTGATCAAAGACACAGGCATTGGCATCTCTTCAAAGCATTTGCCGCACATTTTTGAACGTTTTTATCAAGTAGATGGCTCAACCACACGACGGTTTGGCGGTTTGGGGTTGGGGCTTTCAGTAGTCAAAGAAATTGTCGAAGCCCACGGCGGCAAGGTATGGGCTGAAAGCAAGAAAAATAAGGGCACCGTTTTCCACTTTGTGCTTCCGATTGCCAGCCGTGGAAGCAACCCTTAGGAGATGGTTTTGACAACGGTTCTGCTCGTGGTTTCCGAAGCCCAGGCTCGTCGGCTACTCAGCCAGGCGTTGCGCGCTTTGGGTTTTAAGCCTGTGGCTTTGCCCGAAGAAGCATGGGGACGGCCGCCTACCGACGTCTTCCCCGATTATGAGCCTGACTTGGTGTTGGCCGATACCACGGCATTGGAAGCGCCAGTGATTAGCGGGTTGGCCGAACATTGCTTGCACGTGCCATTCTTGCTGTTCACCGAGCAGGCAGACGATCCCGAAGTGTTGAAGCGCGCGATGCGGCTGGGGGCGATCGACGTTCTGGAACCGCCTGTGCAAAGCAGTAAGTTGGCCGAAGCCCTGCGGCGGGCGTTGGCGCGAAAGCAAGCCGCGCGCCAATGGGCGGCCCAAGAAGCGGAACGTGACACCTTGATGTTGCGTTCCCATATTGACGAACTCCATACCCTGTTGCGGGTGGGGCGCACCCTGACCGCGAAATTGGATTTGGATGAGACCCTGGCCGCGGTGGTCAATGCGGCAGTGGAGTTTACCGGCGCCGAAGAAAGCACCCTTTTGTTGCTGGATGAGGAAACCGGGGAACTTTATTTGCGGGCTTCGCGCAATTTTGAGGAGCGCGCGGCCAGCACCTTGCGCTTGAAAGTGCAAGATACCCTGGCTGGCGAGGTGGTGCGCACAGGGAAGCCCGTGCTTCTGGAGCGCGATGCCCCCGAGAAAATCAAAACAGCCTATTTGGTGCATTCGCTGATTTACGTGCCCCTCTACATCCACGGCCGCGTGATTGGTGTGTTGGGGGTAGACAATCGTCAGCGCCGCGGGTATTTCACCCAGCGCCACGTGGAGCGTTTGACCGCCCTGGCCGAATATGCCGCGGTGGCCTTAGACAACGCGCAGTTGTTTACCGCGGCTAATGCTGAGCGCCGCCGTCTGGAAACCGTGCTCAACAACATTGAAGACGGCATTGTGGTGCTCAACCCCAACGGCGAAGCCATCATCATCAACCGGGTAGCCCGCCAGGCGCTGGATATTGACCCGCACCTCTCGGTGCTTGGCCGGCAATACACCGAATTTTGCCCCGACCGCGATTTGGAAGCGGGCATTCGCGAAGCCCTCGATGGGCACGAATTCCACACCGAAATCACCGCGCCCGATGGCAGGGTGTTTAGTTTGCAGGCTGTGCCTATTCCCAAGATCGGGGTGGCCATTACCCTGCATGATGTGACCCACTTCAAGGAATTGGACCGCATCAAAAACGAATTCGTCAGCGCGGTTTCCCACGATTTGCGTTCCCCGCTCACCGCAATTTTGGGCTATGTGGAACTGTTGGAGCGCGCTGGCCCGCTGAACGAAATGCAAAAAGAGTTTGTCAAGCGCGTGCGCTTGAGTGTAGAAAACATCACCGCCCTTATCAACGATCTGTTGGATTTAGGGCGGATTGAAGCCGGCTTTGATTTGGAAAAAGAGGTGGTTTCGATTGTCAGCGTGTTGCGCTACGCGGTGGAAAGCGGTCGCGAACAGGCAGAGAAGAAGGGTGTGTGCTTCCGCAGTACAGTGGAAGAAGACTTGCCTATGGTCTTTGGCAATGCCGTGCGCCTACGCCAGATGTTGGACAACATCATCGGCAACGCGGTGAAATACACACCGCCCGGCGGATGCGTCACCGTGACCGCGGAGGGCCGCGGCCAGCAGGTCATTATTCGGGTCAGCGACACGGGGCCAGGCATTCCCCCCAGCGAACAACCCTACATTTTCAACAAATTCTTCCGCGGCAGTAATGTGGCCTCGGAAACCTCGGGTACAGGCCTGGGGCTGGCCATTGTGAAATCCATTATCGAAAGCCACCACGGCCGTGTGTGGGTCGAATCAGAGGTGGGCAAAGGCACCACGTTCACCGTTGTGTTGCCTGGGCTGGAAGAAGATACCGCGGCCGCGTTTGGCAAACCCTAATCTGTGACAATTTCTCGTGGATGTCAACGCCGTAGCAAAAACCCCTCTCCCAAAGGGAGAGGGGTTAGCGTTTGTTTTGCTACCCTACACCTTGGCGTCGCTCGGCATCGGCGTTTCTCCAGCCTCCTGCCCTGGGGGCGAGAGGGAAAGCCTCGTTCCGAGGCAAATTTCGGTTTGTTTATCACGCCTTCTCTGCATTGTGAGGGCGTTTTTTGTTTGCAGAGGGCGAAGCCTGCGTGCAAGTAGAGGCCAAAGTTGACTTGCCCGGAGCAAAAGCATGGGCAAATCAATGCCAGCATGGTTTTTCGTAAAAGCCCTTTTGCCAGGTATAAACCAGCCCTAACCCCCCGATTTTGCAATCCAGAGAGATGCTTTTCCCAATGCGCAGTTGGGTGCGATAAAGGGGCGTAATGACTGCCCGTGGAAGCACATGCACCCCAAACCCGGGAATGTTGACCTGCACCAGTATCTTTGCGATAGTGCTGCCTTCCCCTATACCTTCGTGGATGATGGCAAAGTCGAGGATTTCAGCCCGAGTCTGCACGGTGTGTTGGGGCGGCAAGAAAGCATTGAGGATTTTGACCAGGCCCATGGCTGCATCTGCGGCTAACCAGGCCAGAAGCAAAGTGATGATGCCCGTGGTGGTCAGGCCCAGCAAAATCCATAGCACGAAGAGCAAGACGCCAATAATGAGGTTGAATTTGTGCAGGAATAACCTTGACCCTATGGGCGTGAGGTGGCGCGGGTCGTCAGATACGTTCCGCATGAAAGCCCATACCCAGGGGAGCGGCTCGGTGTTGATAAAGCGCCCAGCCGCGCTGATCATGAAAAGCACCAGAAAAATTTTTGAGAAGGACGACATAGAGGGTCAAGAGGAAGAAAGTCCAGGCATCAGCATGTCCAGCGCGGCTGGGGCATAGTGGGCCACTGTTTCCACATCCAGCGCGTTGTTTTGGCAAATGGCCGTATAAAACGCCGCACTGGGCCGCGGGGTGCGCACTTGTGTTTCCGGATCCAACGCCCAGAGGCCAAAGCGCCGCGTCCAGCCGCGATCCCACTCGAAGTTGTCGGTCAGGGTCCAGTGCAGATACCCTCGCACGTCCCAGTCGTAAATGGTCGCCTGCCACACCTGGAAGAGATGTTCGGCCAGATAGCGCGGGCGCAGGGTGTCGGTGCTGTCTTCCACGCCGTTTTCGGTGATGAGGATGGGCTTGCCAAAACGGCTTGCCCAGCGAATGCCCTGGAACATGCCTTCGGGTACGTGTGCGATGTCGCCATGTTCACTTTGGGGCGCGTCAGGCGGAAAGCGTCGCTTGGTGTAGGCTGGCGGGGTGGGGGTAAAAGCCACCAGGTCGCTGGTGTAGTAGTTGAGACCAAAGAAATCCAGGCTGGGCCCGAGTTTGCGGTCGCGGCGGCTTCCCCAAGGGGTGAGACGGCGGCCCAGGCCCGCGGCCACGGCAAAGTAATCGTTGAACCAGCGGTTTT
>JAADCW010000200.1 GCA_013154225.1 Chloroflexota bacterium | reverse complement strand
AAGCCTTCATCACCACAGGCGGCGCTTCCACCGCGCCGTGGACGTTCCACGGCCGCCTGCAGACTTACATCAACAAAACCCTGCGCTATCCAGGGCATTACGAATGGTTCCTGGCATACAAAACCCTGGGGCTGTTTTCGGAAACCCCCATGCAAATTGGCGACTGCACCCTCAAGCCACGGGATTTTTACCATGCTCTGCTCGCACCAAAGATTGTCGCGAAAGAAGGCGTGCGCGACCTCGCGGTCATTCACGCGATTGGCCGTGGGAAGAAGGCTGGGCAGGAGGCCGAGGTGGTGGTGGATGTGCTGGATTATTACGATGAAGCCACCGGATTCCGCGCGATGGAACGCCTAACCGGCTGGCACGCCGCGGCGATGTTGATTTTCCAGGTCAGCGGACGGGTTGCGCCTGGTGCGCGCCCCCAGGAAACCGCGGTGCCGCCTGCCGAGATGTTGGATGCTCTCCGCGGGCGGGGGATTGCCATTACCGTACGAGACTGAAAGCGCGCTTCACCATTCAGCCCCTCTCCCAGCGGGAGAGGGGCTTTTTTTGTGTGGCGTGATTGTTGAAAACGACACGTAGGAAACTTTCGGGTGAAGGCTAAGGCGTTGGTGTGGGGGGAACGATGGGGATGTTGGCTGTAGGATGCGGCGTGGGCGTGAGGATGGCGTCTTGGGGGTAGATTTGCTCCATAGCCTGTTGCCACGTGAGCCCTTGCCGCAAGACAAATTCGTTGAAGCGCGCGCCTGGAAGATAAGCCCGCCAATCAGGCAACGCGGGCAGGCGTTCCCAGCCAAAGGCCAGGGCCAGCGCAGTGACATCCACCCAATAACCTGGGGGAACGGCAGGCGCGTAAGCACCACCTTGTTCAAACGCGGTAATGTCGCCGCTGAAGCGGGCGTTGAAATCCCACGGCAGATCGTGCAGGGGCTGGCCTTGGGTGCCGTCCTGTTTGGCCGCCCGCACGTACACCCGCCAGTAGGTGTAGGGTGCGATGTCTTCCCGCACCACCACCATCCAACCAGCCTGAATGGGCGTGGTAGGCAGCGCAAACGCGCGACCCGTATAGAGCCAATCTTGCCCCAGCCCCTCGGGAAGCGGCGCGGTCAGGGGAACGTAAGCGTTGTCCAGGGTGCCTAACACATCCCAGCCGGCCTTTTGGGCCAGGGCTTGGCGGAGCGCGGCAAAGGCTTCGTCGGCTGCGTCGCTGAGTTTGGGGTAGGGGGCTTTCACTTTGGGCAGGGGCACCACATCCAGCCGCCCGTTGGGACCGTTGGGATTGGCCAGGGGCGTCCACTTTGGGGTGGGGGTGATGCTCGCGGCTTGCTGGAAGGCCGCAGGCAAAGGCCAGGGCAAGGCCGCGTTCCCCACGGTGAAGCCAGTGACCGTGCCGGGAAGGTCCATGAGGGGCAGGGCTAACCCTCGCTCAGGGTCGTAGGCAGTGAGGGCATCCTGGTTGGGAAGGCGCACCACCGCGGCCAGCAGGCCATCGGGGCTCCACTGCGGCCACCAGCCCATGCCTATGGCGCGCGGCAGGCGATCGGGGTGCGCGGCATCCCAAACGTAGAGGGTGGGCATGCCGTTGGTGGTCTGGCTCCAGGCCAGATACCGCCCATCAGCCGACCAGGTCGGGTGCCGTGCAGGGCCTTGTTCCGGCTGAGAAAGGCGGGTGAAGCGCTCGTTTTCGGGCTTGTCTAAGTTGGCGATGAAGATCTGAGGCGTGCCCTCACGCGTGGAAACAAAGGCAACCAGCCGGCCTTGGGGCGCCCACGCGGGCGCGTAGTCCGCGGCCGGGTGCATGGTAAGGCGGATGGGCGCTTGTTCGCCGTTGCGGTCGCGGATGAAAATATCCAGGTTTTGGTTTTCGTAGTGTTCGTAGGCCAGCCACAGACCATCGGGCGACCATGAAGGCGCGGCGTCGTAAGCCGCGTCGTGGGTGATGGGGGTAGCTTGTCCGTCTTGCAAGGAAAGCAGGAACAGATCCCAGCCTTGGGCAGTGCGGGCCGCGTAAGCCAGGGTTTGCCCATCGGGGCTGAGGGCCGGTGTGATATGGTCGGTGGCGTCCGCGGTCAGGCGGGTGAGAGGCAAACCTTGCGGGTTGTAGGCAAAGAGTTGGCTATAAAGCCCGTCCTGCAGGGAAAGCACGGTCAAACCATTGGGGTATTGCAGGCTGACCGGTGTGGGCATGGGCGTGCCCGCGGGCATGGGGGAAGGTGTAACTGTGGGCGTGGCTGTGGCGGTGGGCGCGGGGGACGCGGTGGGGCTTGGGGTGGCAGTGGCGTGATAGATCGCGGAAAAACGCCGCGGCAGTTGCCACGCGGCCAGGCCGAGCAGAACCAGGAACAGCAACAGCCCCCAGAACCGGCGTGAAGGCGTGTTGCGTCGTCGGCGAGAGCGCCGTGTCCGTCGAGGCGGTGTGGGGCGCGGTTCTGAGGGCTCGGAAAAGTCAAATTCCGAAAAGTCAGGGAGGTCGGAGAAATCGTCGGTCATGGTTGTCCAAAGAAAAGTGCGGGTTCAACGTCTCAAACCGTGCAAGGCTTGTGCCGAATTGTACCGCAGAACAGAAGGCCGCAAGTGAGGCTGGCAAAGATTTAGGAAGAAAGCACCACGTGGAAGCGCGGCGCGCTTGAGCGTGCCGCGAGCGTGTTGAGGCTTGTGGGTTGAAGGGGAGGCTGAGGGTCAGGCCACGATGATTTCCCACCCGCGCTGGACAGCCACGCGGCGCAAATCTTCGTCTGGAAAGACGGCCACTGGCCGCTCGACGGCTTCCAGCAGAGGAAGGTCGGTGATCGAATCCGCGTACGCGCGGCTCCCTGCAAGGTCGAAAGGCAGGCCCAGCGCGGTGAAATGCGCCCTTGCCAAGGTCAACTTCTGCTCGGCCAGGGCCACAGGCGGCACCACCCGCCCGGTGTAACGGTCATTGCGCACGGCAAAATGTGTGCCCACCGCGTGAGGAACGCCCAAATGCCGAGCAATGGCCTGCACCAGCGGAAGCGGAGCGGCAGAAACCAGGGTGACCACGTCGCCGGCTTCCAAATGCGCCTGGAGGCGCGACAAGGTTTCAGGGCGCCATGCGGGTGCGAGATACGTTTCGGCCACCCATTTACCCACTTCGTCCACCGCGGCCACGCTTTCCCCGCGAAGATACCAGCCTAAATCGGCGGTCCACCGATGGCGAAACGCACGCTCGCTGATCAGCCCGGCTTTGCGCAGGCCGTAAAGGGGATAATGCGTGCCCAGGAAAGCCCAATGCACCCCCTGCTTGCGCTTATGAGCGCGGTAGTAGGCCATCAGCCCCTTCCAAATGTGAAATCGCGACTGGATGAGGGTGCCGTCAATGTCAAAGAAAACCAAAGGCATGATGCCTCCTTGGGGAAGTGGGCAAAGGTGTTTCCATTATAGCCCTTTATTGCCGCGCGTGGCGTGGTTTGGGCTTTCTTTGGAGTTTTCCTCAATCGAAGCGCCGAAATCGGACGCCTTGAGCGAGGCCGTCCTGAGCGCATCCGAAGCGCCGAAATCGGATGCCTTGAGCGGAGGGCTGAGCACAGCCGAAGCCCGAAGTCGAAGGACGCCCTCCCTTCTCCCCGCGTTTCGACAACGGCTGCTGCGCATCCTCTGCTCCACGCGTAGGTTGGATAGAGCCCGCGTGGTGCGACTTCTCCGCCCTCATTCAGCGCATAAGGCCTGTTTGCTCGCAGTGGGTGGGGTATAATCCTTGGCGTTGGCTATCCCTTTGACGCAGGTGTGTTATGACCAAAGACGAGGAACTCACGTTTAGTTTTTCCGGTGGTTTGGACCCCAACGACCCCTTGCACCAATACCAGGTCATGTTCAACGAAATGTTGGACAAAGCCGCACCGCCGGAAGAGGTGCAGGTGGAGCGGTTGGAGACCCAGGTCGCGCCCGATGGCCGTCGGGTGCGGGTGCATTTGCGTTTGACCATGTATCGCTTCCGCCCGCATTTGGTGCTTTCGCTTTGGGACCCCGCAGGCCAGCAGGTGGCCGAAGTGGACATCATCGAACCCATGTCGCCTGATATGGAATTCACCCTGCACGTGCGTGAGCCTCAGCCCGGCGAATACACCGTGCGGGTGGATGTGCGTTATCCCACGCCGGAACACATGCCCAAGACCCCCGAAGAACAGCGTATCACTCGGGGCGAACTCAAGCCCCTTCCGCCCATGCGCACAGTGACTTCCCGCGAAGTGCCCGTGCGCCTTTTGCCCAACGCCGAACAAGCCTCGTGAGCGTTTCTCTGCCCCCTCTTTTCCTGGATCGTATGTCTCGCCTGCTGGGGGAGGAAGAATACACGGCTTTTCAGCAGGCGTTGGCCGGACGCCCCCATGTGGGGCTGCGGGTCAACACGTTGAAGATTGCCCCCGACGCGCTGGCTGAGAGGGTGCCCTTTGTGATGGAGCCGGTGCCGTGGTGCCCGGCAGGGTTTCGGGTGGTGGATGGTTCTCGTCCGGGCAAGCACCCTTACCATGCCGCGGGGTTGTATTACCTTCAGGAACCCTCGGCCATGGCCCCCGCGGAGATCCTCGCGCCCCAGCCAGGGGAGCGGGTGTTGGATTTGGCTGCCGCGCCCGGTGGAAAGACCACCCATTTGGCCGCGTTGATGCAGGGGGAAGGGCTGTTGATTGCCAACGACGTCCAGCCCAAGCGGGTGCACGAGATGACCAACAACCTGGACCGCTGGGGCGCGACCCACCTGGCCGTGCTGGCCGAACAGCCGAGGCGCTTGGCCGACCGCTTGGGTGCGTTTTTCGATCGGGTGCTGGTTGATGCGCCCTGCTCCGGCGAAGGTATGTTCCGCAAAGACGCCGCGGCCCGTCGCACCTGGACCCCTAACCATGTGGCCCGCTGTGCGCGCATTCAAGAGGGTATTTTGCGCCACGCCGCGCGGTTGGTGCGTCCTGGGGGGTATCTGCTTTACAGCACATGCACGTTTGCGCCCGAAGAAGACGAAGGCACCATTGGCCGCTTTTTGGCGCGGCATCCTGATTTCGCGGTAGAGCCCATTCCGCCACAGTACGGTTTTGCCTCGGCAGAACCAGCGTGGGCCAACGCGCCGGAAGAGGTGCGGGGCGCGGTGCGGTTGTGGCCGCATCGTTTGCCTGGCGAGGGCCATTTTGTGGCGTTGTTGCGCCGCGCGGAGGACGCTGAAGTACCTTCCTCGCCCCCACGCTTGCGCCCTCGCCCGCCTCGTGGGGAGTTGCTGGCGCATTACAAAGCCTTTGTGGAAGCTACTTTGCATGAGGAACCCGCCCCCCGCGACCGCTTGGCCGTGTTTGGCAACCGGCTGTATGCCCTTCCCGAAGGCTTGCCCGACCTCAAAGGCCTCAAAGTGGAGCGTTTTGGCTGGTGGCTGGGCACGTTCAAAACCAACCGTTTTGAGCCTTCCCACGCGTTGGCTTTGGCCCTCACTCAAGACGACTTCCTCGAAACCGTGGATTTTGCCGCCGACGACGAGGCCACTCTGGCTTACCTGCGGCGGCAACCGATTGCCCATCCAGGCCCTGATGGCTGGGTGGTGGTCACCGTGGATGGCTTCCCGCTGGGCTGGGCGCGGCGGGTGCAGGGGGTGCTCAAAAGCCGCGCACCGCGCTGGTTGAGCCGCATTTGAGCCACCGGTGTCCAGGCGAGCATCAAAGGCCGCCCTTGACCGTGCTTCCCAAGCAGGCTACAATCTTTTTGGAAAGAATGCTCAACAGCCTGAACGGGCTGGTTGTTTTGATTTGTGATTTCACGATAGAGGATAGGCGATGTTTGAAACTCTGACCGAACGCCTCAACCAGGTTTTTTCGCAACTCCAGCGTCGCGGCAAACTTTCCGAACGCGATGTGGATGCCGCGATGCGAGAAGTGCGTTTGGCTTTGCTGGAAGCCGACGTCAATTACAAGGTCGTGAAAGATTTTGTGGCCCGAGTGCGGGAACGCGCGGTCGGGCACGAGGTTTCGCGCGCGTTGAACCCTGCACAGCAGGTCATCAAAATCGTCCACGAGGAACTCATTGCCACGTTGGGCGAGCCCGCGCCGCTGGATTTGAGCGGCCCCAAGCCCCGCAGCATCATGTTGGTGGGTTTGCAAGGTTCGGGTAAGACCACCACCGCGGCCAAACTGGCGCGCTATTTGCGCAAGCAGGGCGAGCGGGTGCTGTTGGTCGCAGCCGACCCGTACCGCCCGGCCGCGGTCCAACAGTTGCAGACCCTGGGCAAGCAGTTGGATATTCCGGTTTTCTATGAGGAAGGCGTTGCACCGCCGGATTTGGCCGTTCATGCCCGGGAGAAGGCCGCGGCTGGCGGCTTCAGCGTGATGATCCTCGACACCGCGGGCCGTTCCCAGTTGGACGACGCTTTGATGGAGGAAATCAAGGCCATTGCCGAGCGCATCCAACCCAATGAGATTTTGTTGGTGGTGGATGCCATGATCGGCCAGGAAGCCATCAGCGTTGCTCAAGGCTTCAAGGAAGCCGTGCCGATCACTGGCTTGATTTTTACCAAAATGGACGGCGACGCGCGCGGTGGTGCAGCCATTTCCATCCGCAGCGTGACCGGCGTGCCTATCAAGTTCCTGGGCACAGGCGAGCAGATTGACGCGCTGGAGGTGTTCGACCCCGACCGTTTGGCCAACCGTATTTTGGGCATGGGTGACATCATCGGCCTGATTCAGCGGGCTGAAGAGGCGCTGGATGAGGAAGAGGCCACCCGTCAGGCCGAACGGCTGCTTTCTGGGGAATTTACCCTGGAAGATTTTGCTCAACAACTGCGACAATTGCGCAAATTAGGGCCGTTGGGGCAATTGCTGGAGATGCTCCCCGGCAGTCTGGGGCAGGCGGCCAAGCAAATCTCGCCTCAAGAGGCGGAAAAGCAGTTGAAAATCACCGAGGCCATTCTCAATTCCATGACCCCTGAAGAGCGCCGCAACCCCAACATCCTCAACGCCAGCCGTCGCCGCCGCATTGCCCGAGGTTCGGGCACCACAGTGCAAGACGTCAATCAACTCATCAAGCAGTATCGCCAAATGCGCCGCATGTTCAAGACCTTGAAGAAGACCGGCTTCCGAGGGTTGGGCGGTTTGGGTTTGCCTGGCTTCTGATTTCTTAGGGATGGGTTATGCCCCCTCTCAAACCTGGCACGCTGTTGCGTAAGCGTTACCTTATCCGCCGTGTGATTGGGCAGGGCGGCATGGGCAACGTCTATCTGGCCGAGGATACCCGTTTGGCCGGGCGGCTGTGCGCGCTCAAAGAGGTGGAGCACGACCCAGCCCTGCCTGAACATTTGCTGGAAGAAGCCCGAGCGCAGTTTTTGCAAGAGGCCACGGTGTTGGCTCGGCTGGACCATCCCAATTTGCCCAAGGTTTCGGACTTTTTCTCTGAGGCGCGGCGGGATTATCTGGTGATGGATTTCGTGCCCGGCAAAGACCTGCGCACGCTGATTGAGGAAGCCCGGTTTGAAGGCCGTTTTTTGCCTGAAAAGCAGGTGTTGGCCTGGGCCAGTCAGTTGGCCGATGCTTTGATTTATCTTCACAGCCAAAATCCGCCCATTGTGCACCGCGACATCAAGCCCGGGAACCTCAAACTTACGCCTGGCGGGGTTATCAAGTTGGTGGATTTTGGCCTGGTCAAACTGTTGGAATCCGACGAAGTCACGGTCACGGTCATTCAGGGCCGCGGCACCGCGCTTTATACACCTTTGGAGCAATATGGGGGCGATACAGGCCGCACCGACGTGCGGAGCGATATTTATGCTTTTGGCGCGACCCTCTATCATTTGTTGACCAACCAACCGCCGCCCTCGGCGCGAGATCGCTTCCTCAACCCCGAGGTGTTCCGCCCGCCGCGGGCTTTCAACCCGGAAATCAGCCCCCGCACCGAGCGGGCGATTCTCTGGGCAATGCGCCTGCACCCGGACGAACGCCCGGAGAGCGTGCAGGCTTTTCGGGAAGCCCTGCTGGGAGGCTGGATGCCGGGGTACGTGACCGC
>JAADCW010000234.1 GCA_013154225.1 Chloroflexota bacterium | reverse complement strand
CCCATGCTGAACAAAGTGCGCAACTTCTAAAGGAAATGCCCCCGCTTGCAGGCGGGGGCATTGGCGGAAAGGGGAAGGAGGCCGTATATTAGCCCAGATATTCCCGCAGTTGGCGGCGGATGTTGGGATGTCGCAGGCGGCTGAGGGCCTGGGCCTCGATTTGGCGCACGCGTTCACGGGTCACGCCCATCTTCCGCCCGACTTCTTCCAGGGTGTAAGCTTGCCCATCCAGCAGGCCGTAGCGCAGTTGCAAAATGCGCACTTCTCGCGGGGGCAGCGTGTTGAGGATGGCTTCCAGATGCTCGCGCAAAAGGTTGCGGGTCGCGGCTTCGTCGGGTGCGGGGGAGTCTTTGTCTTCGATGAAGTCGCCGAGTACCGAATCTTCCTCGTCGTCGGTGGGCATTTCCAACGAAAGGGGACGCCGCGCGACCTTGAGCATGTATTCCACCTTCTTGGGGGGCACGCCCAGTTCTTCGGCCAGTTCGTTGATGGTGGGGTTGCGCCCCAGTTTTTGGGTGAGGTGGTGCTGCACCCGCAGGAGTTTGTTGATTTGGTCGCCCATGTGCACGGGCACGCGGATGGTGCGCCCTTGGTCGGCAATCGCGCGGGTCACGGCCTGGCGAATCCACCAGGTGGCATACGTGCTGAATTTGTGCCCGCGGCGGTAGTCGAATTTTTTGATCGCGCGAATCAGGCCGATGTTGCCTTCCTGAATAAGGTCCAGGAAGGGCACGCCGCGGCCCATGTATTTCTTGGCCACGCTGATGACCAGGCGGGAGTTTGCGGTAATCAGGTGCTCACGCGCCCGCCAGCCGTCTTCGATTAGGCGGCGCAGTTCAGCCCGCCGTTCAGGGTCATCCACGCCCATGGCGAGTTCCTCGCGCGCTTTGCGGCCGGCTTCGATGCGTTTGGCCAGATCCACTTCCTCTTCGGCCGTGAGCAGGGGAATGCGCCCCACTTCTTTGAGATAGAGGCCGATCATGTCGTCGGTGTCGATGTTGGCGAGGTAGTCTTCCTCGTCCATCTGCACTGCCGCGTCGTCCTCTTCCTCTTCGGCCTCGGCTTCCAGTTCTTCGTCGGTGGGGGATTCGATGATGTCGTCTTCAATGTAGGGAATGCCTGCGCTGAGGAGCGCGGCAAAGGCTTCCTCCAATTGGTCCACGTTTTGTTCGGCCTCGGGGAAGAACTGGAGAATGTCGTCCAGGGTCACAAAGCCCTTTTGACGCCCGAGATCAACCAGATGGGCGATGGGGGAATATTCTTCTTCAATTTCACCGATTTCGTCGAGCAGGAATTCTTCCATAGGGCGTTCGTTCTCCGTAACCATAGGATTTTCGCTTCCCATGTGGGGAAAAGCGCGCAGGGCGCGCCAAATTTGCTATTATATCACAGCCACTGATGCCTGCCCCGCGAACGCGCTTTGGGCGTCCTTTTTCGCGTTGCTGAACATCCAAGGGGGCACTTTCAGCATACAGCCTTTCACGATAAAAATCAAGCCCTCTTGTTGTTTTGTAATGATTTTTTAACCTTGCCTCTGGGCGCGGGGCTGCGTTGTGGGCTGAATGGGAAGCCTGCGTTTTGGCGTTAATTTGCTGTGGGGAGGCTTGTCGCTGCCTCCCCACAGGTGTTTACGATTGCGGTGTTGGCGTCGCTGGCGGCGGTGTGGCTGTGGGGGTGGGCGTAGGCGGCACAGGAGCAGGCGTGCTCGTGGGGTTGGCCTGCCCAGTGGCTTCTGGGGTGGGGAAGGGCGTGGCCAACGGTGGGGCCTGGAGCAGTTCCAACACACTGCTCAGGGAATATTTGTCAACCACTGCAATTTGCTTGCCCACTTGCACGTAGTAGCCGCTTTGGATGGGGGTTTGATTGCCCACGTTCATTTGCCACGTTTGGCCGTCTTTGAGGCGCACTTTGATGATGTAGGTGGGTTTGTTCAACCCTAGGGCTTTGAGGTCGCTGGTGTCGCTCAGGGTGGTGAGCACGCTCGGCGCGATGAGGTTATATACCGCGGCAATGATGCGCTGTTGATTGGCAAATTCGTTCTTCTGGGGTGTGGGTTGGACGACTTGCCAGTCGGCTTCGGGGTCGCTTCGGCGGAGCACGACGGTTTGGTCAGGGCCTTGGATTTCGACCCCAACGACGTCGTTTAGGCTAAACGAGACCAGTTCTACCGGCGTGGCCGAAGGTGTGGCCTCGGCCCCGCTTTTTTGCGATTTGTAGCGGTTTGCGCCATAAGCCACACCGGCCAGCACTGCAAACAAGGCTAAGGCAATCCAGGTGCTTCGGCGAATCATGGTCGCCTCCTATGCTCGCCGTCGGCGTTGGGCCCAAACCACCACGCCAGCCAGTAGCACAGCCCCTGGCAGCACGAACACAAACAGCAGCAACAACAGGCCCAGGGTATCCCGCCGCGGCAGCACCATCATGCGCTGGGTGGGCGTGCGGGGGTTCAGGTGGATGATGTCTTCCTGGTTGCTCAGCCAATCCACGCTGTTGAGGAAGAAATCACTATTGCCGTAGGCCGGGTAGTAGGCGTTGCTGGCAAAGTCGGCGTCGCCCACCACAACCACCCGGGCGTGGGTTTTGCTGTTTTCCAGCGCGGCGGCCACGCCCACCGGGCCTTTGATGTCTTTGTCGTCTTCCTTGGGCATCTGTTGGTCAAGCAGGGCTTGCAGGTCGGTTTCGCCCCAGGCCTTGGGCTCACTGCGCACCAGCGTGGTCATTTGGAAGCCATCGGGTACGGGCAGAGGCACGCCCACAGTGCGCGCAGTGGGGAAGATGGTGGCCATAGTTTGGATGTCGTGGGTGATGGGATGTTCATCGTACTGATAGGACACCACCACCGTAGCCGGATTGGCCAGCGGGTCAATGATGATGTCGGGGGTGAGTTGGAGATGCCAGTCGGTCTGGAGGTAATTCACCAGCGGATCGGGGGCTTCTTCAGGCTGGAGAGGCGGTTCCAGCATCACGAAGAGCGAGCCGCTGTTGTCCAGAAAAGCTTTGATGGCCTTGATTTCTTCATCGCTCAAGGGCTTGATAGGCCCCGCGATGACGATGACGTTGGCATCATCGGGCACGCTGGTGTGCTTCAGCAGGCTGAGGGTTTTGACCGTGTAGTTTTTGTTGACCAACTCACGCTTGGCCAGGGCATAGCCTTGCTCTTTGAAGTCTTCGGGCGAGCGTTCGCCGTGGCCGGTGAGGAAATAGACCACCTGCTGTTGCGGGTGCATGAGGCGCACCAGCGCGGCGGTGAGTTCTTTTTCTGTAGCTGAGGTGACCTTTTCGGTGCGGTCGCCCATTTGAAGCACAATGGTGCCGTCGCGCGTGATGCCCATCTGTTGGGCCAGGGCCGGGTTGGCCTCGGGGTCAACGAATTTGTAGGTGAATTTGCCGTGGGAGGCAAATTTGTATTGGTCGAGCAGGGTTTGCGCGGTGTCTTTGGGCATCCGCTGGGAGAAAAAGGCCGTGGCTGTCACCGGTTCGGGCAGTTGTGCCAGGGTGTCTAACGTTACCTGGTCGAGGGTGTGGGCTTTGTCTTCGGTCAGGTCCCAGCGTTTGGGGAATTGGTAGGCCAGATAGTTGACTGCGCCCAAAATGCCCACAAACGCGAGGGTGAGCACCAGCGCGTTGCTGCCATAGCGCGCCTGGCGTCCGGTCAGGGCGCTGCGCACCTTGTCGGGCACCAGGAAGATATAACCAGCCAGGGAGGCGATGGCAATGGCCAGGCTGACGGTGACCACGGGGCCGGGTTGATGCCATACGATGTAGGCGCCCGCGGCCACGGCCAGGGCCACCCCCATCAGCCCCAGCACATAAGGAGCGAGGCGTTCACGAAGTTCGCGGTTCATCAGCGCCACCTCCGGGTTTCCACAATCATCGTGCCCGCAAAAATGCCGAGCGCGGTGATGCTGAGGTAATAGACGATATCCCGTAAGTCCAAGATACCTTGGGCTAACGTGTTGTAGAAGTGCTGGCTAAAGTCCAGATACTGCCAAATGGGGCTGGCGTTCATGCTTTGGGCAGGGAAGCCAATCAGCCACAGCACCAGGAAGAGGGCCAGCGTGGCTACAAAAGCCGCAATTTGATTGCTAAAAAGGGCAGAAATGGCCGTGCCCAAAGCGGTGAACGCCGCGGCCATGAGCAGCAGCCCCAGGTAGCCTGTGAGCACTGTGCCCCAGTCAATGCCGGGGTCCACCAGTTGGTTGAGGGTGATGGGATAGACCAGGGTAATCAGGATGAGCACGCTCATAAATAGGAAACTGCCCAACCATTTACCAAGGATGAGTTCCACATCGCGTACCGGCGAGGTCAGGAGCAGTTCGATGGTGCCCATGCGCTGTTCTTCGGCCAGCAGGCGCATGGTGATGGCTGGAATGATGAAGACT
The DNA here is from genome assembly GCA_013154225.1 of Chloroflexota bacterium. Lineage (GTDB taxonomy): Bacteria > Chloroflexota > Anaerolineae > Anaerolineales > DRMV01 > DRMV01. The sequence continues at coordinate 3,660 of JAADCW010000234.1, read as the reverse complement.
AATAACGAAACCATAGGATTGACAATGATTTCCACGCCAGGGGCATAGCCGCCCATCAAGTTGGCCTTCACGGCGCTGGCGGCGACGTTGGCGTAGAAGATGATGCCCAAAATGAGCAGAAAGAGGAACGCCGCCAGGTAAGCCGCCGGCGTGGTGAAGTAGCGGGCGAATTCCCGCCGGGCGATAATCCAAACCGTTCGCATGGTTCACGCCTCCTCTTCTGGGCTTTCGGCGGGGGCAGGTGAAGAGGTTTCGGGCGAGGTCGCGCTTTCGGGGGCGTTGGTGTCGGCTTCCTCGGCTTCGCCCTCGTCTTCTGCGGTTTCGTCCCGAATCAGTTGCAGGAAGATTTCTTCCAGGCTCATTTCGGCCTGCCGCATTTCCAGCAGGTTGTGCCCGGTTTCCAACACGGTGCGGGCCACCCACGGGCGGATTTCCTGCCCTTCTTCCGCGATGATTTCCAGCCGGCGTTCACCCACGGTCTCCACCAGGCGGACGCCTTCCAAACTTTGCAGGCGCTGGAGCAGGGTTTCGCGAGGCGGCTCTTGCAGGGCAACCAGGATGCGGGTGCCGCCTTGCAACCGTAGTTGCAGGTTGGCGGGCGTGTCTTCGGCCACGATGCGGCCTTGGTTGATGATCAGCACCCGATCGCACAGTTGTTGGGCTTCGGCCAGAATGTGGGTCGAAAGCAACACGGTGTGTTCCTGGCCGATTTCCTGGATGAGCCGCCGCACTTCAACCACCTGGGTGGGGTCGAGGCCGATGGTGGGTTCGTCTAAGATCAGGACGTCGGGCTGGTGGATGATGGCCTGCGCCAGGCCAACCCGTTGGCGCATGCCTTTGGAAAGGGAGCCGATGAAACTCTCGGCCCGGTCTTCCATGCCGACGCGTTCCAATACTTCCCAGGCGCGATCTTCCACATCGGGCACCCGCCGTAGACGCCCCATGTAGATGAGGTAGTCCAAAACGCTCATGTCTTTGTAGAGCGGCACGGTTTCGGGCATATAGCCGACGCGCTTGCGGACTTCCAGCGATTCTTCCACGACGTCATAACCCGCAATGCGCGCCACGCCCGATGTGGGCGGCATGTAGCCGGTCAGGATGCGCATGGTCGTGGTTTTGCCCGCGCCGTTGGGGCCTAAGAAGCCTACAATTTCGCCCTTGCGCGCCTCAAAACTCAGGCGGTCAATGGCCAGGCGCGGGCCGTAGGTTTTGGTCAGGTTTTGGGCTTGAATCATGGTTTGGGTCATGGCGTCGCTCCACGAAGGGGGATCAAGGGCGCGCTCCGCGTCCCCACAACAATTTACTATAGACCTTCCGAGGTACGAAAGTCAAGAGGCGCGGCCAAATTCTAATGAAATCCTAATCTGCTGGGGAACCCGCTTTGCGGCTTGGGGGGCGTGCCCGTGCGAACGCACGGCAAACACAGCCGACGCGCTCAGGGTCTGGCTGAAAAAATGGGTTTGCACCCTCGCGCAAACCCCTCTCCCATTGGGAGAGGGGCTTTTTCTTTGGATAGCGTCCTGTTCGTAAAGCAAAGGGTGCCGCATTCCCCCTGGTGGCGGCTGGGGCAGGTGCGCGGGTTTAGGCCCGCGGGGTGATTTCATCCAGTTGTTGCAGCTTGTGATAGAGTTCCCGCCACTGGATTTTGGAAACGCCCAGTTTTTGGCGGATGGCGTTGGGTTCCATGCCGCTGCGCAGGTCCATGAGCGCGGCGGTCCAACGGCACATGGAAAACGAAAGGCGCTTGTTCAGCCCCGCGGTTTCGCCCAGGTCCTCGAGGAGATATTCCAACCGCCGGGCCGTCCAGGGGAAGAGGCGGTCCTGAGGGCGGTATTGGGCCTGGTATTCGTGGTAGGCTTCGATCCATTCGGGGGTGAGGGGAATTTTGCGTTCGCGGTAGCGGTGTTGGGGGCTGGCATAGCGCACGAAGAGGTAAGGTTCGGGCGCGTCCAGGGCCAGGTGGTTGAGGTGGATGTTGACGGTTTCGCTCTTTTTGATGCCGGTTTGAAGCAGGAGCGCGACCAGGGTGTAGGGGCGGGCGTCGGGCGGACGGCTGACCCGTTGGGCCTGGGCCGCGTCCAGCACGGCCTGGACCTCCGCGGGGGAAAGCACCTGGGGCAGGGGGCTGAGCACCGAATGCTGGATAAGCCGCTCTGCGGGGTTGGTGGTGAGCACGCCGTTTTCGTGCAGCCATTTGAAGAAGGATTTGAGGGAAGTAATGCGCCGGGCGCAGGTTTTGGGGCTGCAAGGCACGCCGCGACCGTTTTTGACCCAATCCATAAAGCGGTTGAGGTCATCGGTGCTGATGCGTCCCACGGGGTAATCGGGGGGAAGGAAGCGGGCCAAGAGGCGGAGATCACCGGTAAAGGCTTTGATGGTGTGAGGTGAGCGCCCCTGATCTTCGAGGTAGATGCTCCAGGCCTTGATGATGGGGGCGAGGGGCGTTTCAGGGGTGATATGAGCAGTGGTGGAAGAGGAAGACTCGGGCATGAGATGCCTCCAAGGGATATGCGCGGGGATTGCGCATAGGATTTTCGCATAGCCAGAAAGTTGGAGGCAGTATAACCGCGAGGGGAGGGGTTGTCAAGGGGGAGATTGGAAGGCTACTAAAACGGCAAATATGAAAATCTTCTATTGTGCTGGCAACCAAAACGAAACGCCCCCGCGCGGGGGCGTTGTGGTTTAGCCTTCGGTTTCTGTGGGGGGGCGGTAGCGTTCTAAATCGGGGATGGCGATGAAGGGTAGGTTGCGGTAGTATTCGTCCATGTCCAGCCCGTAGCCAAACACAAATTCATTGGGAATCACAAACCCCCGGTAATCAATGGGCACATCCACTTCTCTGCGTTCGGCTTTGTCGAGCAGGGTACATACTTTGAGGGATTTGGGCTGTCGCAGGGAAAGGATGTTGAGCACTTCCGCAATGGTGTGGCCGCTGTCAATAATGTCTTCCACAAGAAGCACGTTTTTGCCAGTGATGCTGGTTTGCAGGTCCATGGTCAGACGCACACGGCCTGCACTTTGCCGCGCACCCGCACCGTAGGAGGAAATCGCCATGAAGTCAATCGCGTGGGGCACGGTGAGGTGTTTCATCAGGTCGGTGAGGAACATCACCCCACCGCGCAAAATGCACACCAACAGCAGTTCTTCGCCCTCATAATCACGGCTGATTTCCGCACCCAATTCAGCGATGCGGGCCATGAGGCGATCTTCGGGAATGAGGATCTCTTTGAGAAAGTCGTGGTAGTCTTGGATAGGCATGGTTCGTCCTAGTAGGTAAGGAAAGTCATGGAAGTCGCGGAAGTCGGGGTAGTCGTGGGAGTCGGCGTAGTTGTGAATCTGGACGACCACCTTACGTTTTATAAACTTCACTACGATGCCGAATTAGCAGAATGGTGATCTGTTGCTCCTGAGTTTGCAAAGTGTAAAGCACGCGATAGGGCCCTACACGGAGTTTGTAAACACCTTGCCACGGCCCTGTAAGGGGTTGAGGAGTGATGTTGGAAATATTTTCGGCAAGCCAGCGGATTTTGTTCAAAACGCGTTGCGCAATGGGTTTATCCAGACGCCGCAAATCTTCTTTGGCTTGCCTGGTAAACACGACCGCGAACATCACCACTCCAGATCCATTTCCTTGGCAACGTCTTCTGCGGTATAAAGGCT
>JAADCW010000073.1 GCA_013154225.1 Chloroflexota bacterium | reverse complement strand
GCGCCGGGGAAATGCTCCAGCACCGCCTGCGCCATCACGTGCGCGGCGGAATGCCGAATGCGGTAAAGTTCGGATTCGGGGTAGTTTTCAGGGGTTTTGGGTTTTTCGACCACGGTACACCTCCGGGGCAGTCAGTTAGTCGGATAGTCAGGTCGTCAGATAGTCTGGGCGGTGACGCAATTCCTAATTCGCCATTTAACGAAAAACGCCCCCGCCCATCTGGGGCGAGAGCGTGCCGCTCACGCGGTTCCACCCAGTTTGGCACTGCGGCACAGCGCAGGCCATCTCTGGAGGCCGATAACGGGGCCCAACCGCTTCCCTTACTGGCCTGAGGCGTTCAGGGTCGCGCTCGCGGGGGGTGTTCGCCGGGAAATGCCGAGGCAGGCTTGCAGCCTGTGGCCTGCCCTCTCTGGCGGCGGAAGCCCGGTTACTCGTCCCGGTCATCGCGCTTGAGTATTGTGTATTGTAACGGCCCCTTACGGGGCCGGACATCGCAGGCAAGGTGGGCGGTATAGGACTCGAACCTACGACCTTCGCGATGTCAACGCGACGCTCTAACCAACTGAGCTAACCGCCCACATGCGCCTTGATTATACCGACCTGCGCGGGAATTGACAAGTGTTCGCGCAAGATTCACCCGCGCAAAGCGCCTTTCACGCCATCTGCCCTTTCCTTCAGCCCTCTACAGCCGCGCAGGCATCCGCAAAACCCCACCCCGCCGCAGCGGATTCCATTGCGGTACAATAGAGCGCATGAATGCCAAAGTGTTTATGCCCGTGATAGAAAACGGCGATGAAGGGCTTATGCGCCCTACTCAGGTCACTGTCAACCTGGATGCCCTGGTCAACAACTTCCGCGCCATCCGTGACCAGGTCGCGCCGGCCAAAATGATGCCCATCCTCAAAGCCAACGCCTACGGCCACGGCCTGGTACCCGTTGCCCGGCTCATGGCCGGCCTGGGGGCAGATTACCTGGGAGTGGCTGTACTGGAAGAGGGCATCTTGCTCCGCAAAGCAGGCATTCAAACCCCCATTTTGGTTTTGGGCGGCATCTGGGGAAGCCAAATTCCCCTATTCCTCAAATACGACCTGACGCTCACGGCCTCTTCCATTGAAAAACTCCACCAAATTGACCAGGCCGCCGAGGCGCTGGGCGTCACCGCGCGGGTGCATCTCAAAATTGATACCGGCATGGAACGCATCGGCGTCCACGACTACAACGCCGAAGGCTTTTTGGAAGCCGCACTGCAGTGCCAGCATGTGCGCGTTGAGGGCATCTTTTCCCATTTCGCCAACGCGGACGCGGCCGATCCCTCTTCCGCTCAACTGCAACTGGAGCGGTTTCAGGAAGTGCTTCGCTTTTATGAACGCCGCAGTTTGCCCCTCCCCATGCGGCACATGGCCAATTCCGCCGCGGTGCTCCGCTTCCCCGAAGCCTATTTTGACATGGTACGGCCAGGAATTTTGCTTTATGGCGTGTATCCCTCAGCCGAAGTGCCCCGCACGGTTCAGGTGCATCCCGCCCTATCGTGGAAAACCCGGGTGGTCTATTTCAAGGTCACCAAGCCCGGCCGTGGGGTGAGTTACGGCTGGACCTGGACACCCGACCGCCTCACCCGCATCGTCACCCTGCCTGTGGGCTACGGCGACGGCTACTTTCGGGCAATGTCCAACAAAGCCCAGGTGCTCATTCGCGGGCGCCGCTATCCGCAGGTGGGGCGTATTTGCATGGACCAAATGATGGTCAACATCGGTTGGGAAACCGCCTACAACGGCGACGAAGTGGTGTTGATCGGCCAGCAGGGCGCTGAGCGCATCACCGTGGAAGACCTGGCCGCATGGGCAGGCACCATCCCCTACGAAGTGTTGACCAACATCAACACCCGCGTGCCGCGCGTTTACGTGGGTAGCGAAACCTACCAGCAAATGATTGCTGATCCGCAAGGGTGAACCATGCCTCAACTGGTCTTCTCTGGCAAGCAAATTCCCCCTCTGGAACCCGCTTCGCTGCGGCTGGAAAGCGTTGTATGGCCCCCAGGACAGTCCCCCTCTGACGCCTTGCCCCCCAACCGCCTGCTCTGGGGGGACAATCTGGCGATCATGAGCGCACTCTTGCCCCAATATGAGGGCAAAATCCGCCTGATTTATGCTGACCCACCCTTCTTTACCAACCGACGCTATCGGGCACGGGTAGGCCGCGGGGAAGACTCGCGCAAACCCGAAACATGGCGCCTGGCCGAAGGCTACGCAGACCGCTGGGCATCGCTGGACGACTATCTGGCCTTCCTCTATCCCCGTCTGGTGCTCATGCACCGCTTATTGGCGCCCAACGGCACCTTTTATCTGCATCTGGATTGGCACGCGGCGCCGTATGCCCGCGTTCTGCTGGATGAAATTTTCGGCCCCAAACGGCTGATCAACGAAATTGTTTGGGTTTACCACGGCCCCTCACCCATCAAACGCGCGTTCAACCGCAAACACGACACCATTCTGATGTATGCCAAGGGGGACGACTATATGTTCAACGTGGACGCGGTACGGGTGCCATACAACCCCAACACCGTGGCCACATTCCGCTCATCACCCAAAGCAGGTTTTGGCAAAGTGCCTGATCTGGCGCGGGGAAAAGTGCCTGAAGATTGGTGGTATTTCCCCGTGGTGGCGCGCCTGCACCGGGAACGCACGGGCTACCCCACCCAAAAACCCGAGGCCCTGCTGGAACGCATCGTGCTGGCGTCGTCGCAGGAAGGCGATTGGGTGGCCGACTTTTTCTGCGGGGCAGGCACCACGGCGGTGGTGGCCAACCGCCTTGGGCGGCGCTTCCTGTGTGCCGATGCCACGCAACAAGCCATCCAGACCTCGCGGTTGCGTCTGATGCGCGGCCAGGCCGCGTTTGCCGTTGAGGCTGACCAGCAACTCTACCGCCCGCCTCAGCCCTTCCCCGCTGAGTGGACGCCCGCGGTGGAAGACGGCTGGGTTTCCCTTCCCCAAGCCGCGCTCGCGCAAGCCGAAGGGTGGGAAGTGGGCTATTGGACAGACGGCGTGTTTTATAGCACCGCCCAGGCCGTGCGCGCGCCCAGGGCCACGGAGCCGCCGCCCGCGCGGCTGCCCTGGAAAGAAAAAAACCGCACCTTAGCGGTGCGGTTGACAGCCCTTGACGGCGCAGTATGGCTTTGGCAGGGCTAATCTTTTTCAGGTTCGGGCAATTCTTTGCCATTGGGGTGGAAACGATAGCCAATGCCGCGAAGCGTTTCGATGAAACGCGGATGCCGCGGATCGGGCTCCAAAATGCGCCTGAGCCACGCAATGTGGACCTGCAAGGTGCGAGTATCACCCAAATAAGAAGTACGCCAAACTTCAGAAAATAATTGCTGGTAGGGAATGACCTTGTTCGGGTTTTCCATGAAATGCTTGAGCAGTGCTGTCAAGCGTGGGGTCAGGCGGTGCTCTTTGCCGTGGCAGTGCACCAAGCCGTTGTGCTCATCCAAAGCCACTTTGCCGACCTTGAACCAACGGCGTTCATGAGGCGGGAGAAGATGACGAATGCGGTTGAGCAATTTACGCGAGGTGAACGGCAGCACCAGCGTTTGATTTACAGGTGCATGGGGTTTTGGCGGAGATTCGGGAGAAGCAATGAGTAAAATGGGGGTATCGGGTGCAACTTCTCGCAGGCTCTTAGCCATCCGACAGCCGCTGGTGCCAAAGGATGCGGCGTAGAGGACGATGAGATCGGCTTTGAGGGTGCTGAGCCACTCTTGAGCGGCCTTACCAGAGCGTACAACTTCGACTTCATAACCTCGTTTGGTTAGGGCGGGAACGAAATCGGGTACCTTGACACGGCGCCCTTCGACCCATAAGATTTGCTTTTTGTGTGCGAACTTTCCACTTACCACGTTAAACCTCACCAGCAGGGAATCGCGCCCCTGATGTCTTGGCTGCTATGAACTTTGCTCTAACCATGATAGGAGAAGAGCGGGGCGAATCATGCACACGTGGGGGTGCCCTATAAACGTATAAAAATTTTGTCGGGCGACTTTGTCTCCCCACTTCCACACGTACATCTGGTGCAGGGGTATATACCAGATGCGCATGTATTATACAATATATAATTTAGGGTGTAAATGGGAAGTTTGGGTGATAAAAATCTGTAATATTTTATTTTTAAGTTAAGTGCTTGCAACCAAACTGCAACCCATCACCCTATAAACAGGAAACACCGGCCATTTTGCGCATCTATAGCGGCCATCTTAACCGCTGCTTTAAAATTAAGAACAGATACATTACCAAGATATTTATATCAAAAAAGTCACATTTTGACAAGAAATTGGCATAAATTTACCTTTGTTAATTTGACAAATCTTTTCCTTGCCTTTAAATCACCACAAACCACCCGAAAAGCCAAGGGAATTTTCCAGAAAAAACGAAAAACAACGCTTGCCATCCGCTTTCCACTTTTCGCCTCCCACCAAATTGGGACTATAATCAAGGTAACCGAAACAACGCACCCTCCAAACGTTCCCGCGAATGCACACTCCCCGCCCTGCTTGTGCCTAAAAACATCCCGTCGAACCCAGATGGTGAGGCTGACAATGACCAAAAACCCAGAAGCCCTTTTAGAAGAAGAACAACAAATTGCTGAGCGCTACCAAGCCGTGCTGGAACGCATCGCGCAAGCCGCGGCCCGCGCAGGCCGAGCAAAGGAAGACGTTCGTCTCATCGTGGTAACCAAAGGCCAGCCGCTGGAAAAGGCACTTGCCGCCGTGCGCGCCGGCGCTCGCGATTTGGGCGAAAACTACCCCGAAGAAGGCGTGGCAAAAATGCGAGTGCTGGATCAGCCAGATCTGCGCTGGCACATGATCGGCCACGTGCAACGGCGCAAAGCCAAATTGGTGATCGCCCACTACGACATGCTCCACGCGTTGGATAGCGTGGCCCTGGCCCAACGCCTGGAACATCTGGCCGCAGAAGCCAAGCGGGTACTGCCCGTGCTCTTGGAATTCAACGTAGGCGGTGAACAGAGCAAATTTGGCTGGCCTGCCTGGGATGAAAGCCAATGGGACGCGCTCATACCCGATGTGGAAGCCGTCTTGGCCTGCGAACATCTGTTGGTGCAAGGGGTGATGACCGTCCCTCCGCCGGTGGACCACCCTGAAGCAGCGCGGCCCTATTTCCGCCGCCTACGCAGCCTGCGCGACTTCCTGGCCCGCCGCTTCCCCCAAGCCTCGTGGGATGAGCTCTCTATGGGCATGAGCGCAGATTTTGAAGTCGCCGTAGAAGAAGGCGCCACGTGGGTACGGGTCGGCACGGCTATCTTAGGCCCTCGGCCGCCCAAAAAGCCCACCGCTTAGCCATATCCGGTAGCAGCCTCCCACTCGCCCCCGGCTTCCTGCTATACGGCTCAAAAACCTATCTTTGAGTAAAAAAAGACCCACGGCTTACACCGTGGGTTCAAGCATTCGCGTATGCCCCCACCGCGACTCGAACGCGGGTCTTCGGCTCCGGAGGCCGACGCTCTATCCGCTGAGCTATGGGGGCGAGCGGCGGCTATTATACCACAACCAAGCAAATGTCAACCCTCTGCGGGCGGTTCTTCGTCCATCGGAGGCTCAACCGCAGGGGGCGCGGCAGGCCCAACGGGCTGACTGGTGGTTTGGCGCAGGGCTTCGATGCCGTTGTGCACCTCACCCATCATCCGCTCCAACTGCATTTCCAGCCGCTCCAGCGACTGCAAAGCATACGCGTCGGCTTCGCGGCGAATGGCCTCAGCATCAGCCCGGGCCTGGGCAATGATTTCCGCGGCCATGGCTTCAGCTTCCTGCACAATGGCATCGCGGCGCAACATCTCTTCTTTTTGCTGTTGGGCCAGTTGAATGGTGCGGCGGGCTTCTTCTTTAGCTTGGGCTAAAATCCGTTCCCGCTGATTGAGCAATTGCCGCGCTTTGCGCACCTCTTCAGGGATGGTTACCCGCATCTGGTCAATGATATCCAACATGCGGTCTTCATCCACAATCACGTTGTGGGTGAAAGGCACGGCACGGCTTTCGTTGAACAATTCTTCCAACCGGTCCACCAATTCTAAAATGTCCATACTTATACTCCCGCTTGCCGTTGCTCACAGGCAACGTGCTGACTTGCGCTTGTCTTTAGATTACACGCACTTAGGATTTTCGTCAAGCGGCTGGCCTGCGCAGGCTCAGTCGCGCAATGATTTCATGTGACTCCACTGCTGGCTTTCGCTCATCTGAGCGAAGCGGGCTTCCAGGGCTTCGGCCACGTGGGGCGGCACCATGGTGCTGACGTCGCCCCCCAGGGAAGCGATTTCCCGCACGGTTGTGGACGAAAGGAAGGTGTGCTCTTCGTTGGTAATGAGCATCACCATTTCAATATCGGGCGCAAGGCGGCGATTGGCCAATGCCATACGGAACTCGTTTTCAAAATCGGAAAACACCCGCAGGCCCCGCACAATCACCTGAGCGCCAATCTGATGACAAAATTCCACCGTCAGGCCGCTGTAGCCCATCACACTGATGCGAGGATGCCCACGGAAAGCCTCTTCCACCAGGGCAATGCGCTCCTCGGGCGAGAAAATCAGGTGCTTCAGCGGACGATCGTAAACTGCGACGACAACTTCGTCGAACAACTGCGCCGCACGCAGGGCAATGTCAATGTGCCCGTAATGGATGGGGTCGAAACTGCCGGGGAAAATGGCTTTGACCATTAACTCATTTCTCCTTGGCCTTGCGCCCAAAATTCTTCCAGGCGTTGGGCTAACAGCCGATGTTCAGGATTTTCCAGGTTAGGATCCTGGGCAATAACCTTCTGCGACAAGTTACGCGCCTGTTCGATAAGATGGACGTCCAGCAAATTGGCCATGCGGAACCGGGTCAGGCCAAAGCCCGACTGCCGCGTACCGAAAAATTCGCCTGGGCCACGCTGTTGAAGATCTTTCTCTGCCAGCACAAAGCCATCGTTGGTTTCCACCAAAGCCCGCAGGCGCTCGTTTTCTTCAGCCGCGTTCTCGGTTTCAGGAATAAGGATACAGTAAGCCTGCTGTCCACCACGGCCTACGCGGCCCCGGAACTGATGCAATTGCGCCAGCCCAAAGCGGTTTGCGCCTTCAATCAACATGACCGTGGCATTGGGCACATCCACACCCACTTCCACCACCGGCGTTGAAACCAGGATGTGGTATTCGCCATCGCGGAAGCGGGCCATGATTTCGTCCTTTTCGTCGGGCTTCATCTTGCCGTGCAACAAACCCACCCGCAGGTCGGGGAAGACCTCTTCCTGGAGACGTTTGTGCGCATCCACAGCCGCGGGGGTGTGCTGCAAGGCTTCGCTGGCCTCAATGAGCGGGTAAATGATAAAGGCCTGATGCCCGGCTTCGACCTCACGGCGGATGAGGCGATAAGCCCGTTCGCGTTCCCTGGGCATGAGCAAATAAGTGCCCACGGGCTGCCGGCCTGGCGGCATTTCGTCCATCACGGTCAAATCCAAGTCGCCGTAAATGGTCAGCGCCAGCGAACGCGGGATGGGCGTGGCCGTCATGACCAAAATGTGGGTGTGCTCGCCTTTGGCTCGCAGGCGGGCCCGTTGGCGCACGCCAAAGCGGTGCTGTTCGTCAATCACAGCGAGTTGTAAATCCGCGAACTGCACCGGATCTTCCAGCAGAGCATGGGTGCCCACCAAAATCTTGATGTCGCCTGCGGCCAAGCCCTCCAAGATTTCCCGGCGCTCTGCCGCGGGCGTGCTTCCCACCAGCAGACGGATTTGCTCCGGCGCCAGCGCGCCTTCTTCATCTGCCAACAGGCGCCGAAGGGTGCGGTAATGCTGTTCGGCCAAGATGGCTGTGGGCGCCATGAGCGCGGCTTGTGCGCCATCCTGCACCACCATGTGCATGGCCAGGGCCGCAACCACTGTCTTGCCGGAGCCTACATCGCCCTGGAGCAGGCGGTTCATGGGATGCCCAGAGGCCAAGTCACGGCGGATGTCTTCCAGAGCCCTCCGCTGCGCGCCGGTCAGGGTAAAAGGCAGGCGAGCGATTTGGGCTTCCAGCCAATCGTCTTCAACTGTAAATGTGCGGGCTGTGCGCTGA
>JAADCW010000072.1 GCA_013154225.1 Chloroflexota bacterium | reverse complement strand
AGGGAGTCGAGGAAGTCGGGGAAGTCGAGGAGGTCATAGAAACACCTGTTGTGATGGGGATGGTGAATTGCAAATTGCGGAATTGCGAATTGCGAATTAGGAATGAGGTCAGAAGGAAAGCGGTTCGCGGCGCATGGCCACGCTTTCCACCAGGCCAATGCCCAGCAGGGATGAGAGCAAGGCGCTGCCGCCGTAGGTGATGAAGGGCAGGGGCAGGCCGGTAACTGGAATCAGGTTGATGTTCATCGCGATGTTGACGGCCATGTGGAAGAAGAGCATGATCGCGATGCCATACGCAATGAGCGCGCCAAACGTGTCATGCGCGGTGCGGGCAATCCGCAGGATGCGCCACAACACCAGCGCGAGCATCACAATGACAAACACTGTGCCCACAAAGCCAAATTCTTCGCCAATTACCGAAAAGATGAAGTCGGTGTGGCGCACTTTGAGGAAGCGCAGTTGCACCTGCGTGCCGTGGCCGTAACCCTGGCCAAACAACCCACCAGAGCCCAGGCTGATGAGCGCCTGTTGCACGTTGTAAATTGCGCCGTGGCGGGCGTTAGGGTCGGGGAAGAGGAAGTTGATGACCCGCGCCTTTTGGTAATCGGCCAGAAACGGCCACGCGGCAAAGGGTGAAATGGCGCCCAGCACCGCGAAAATGGCCAGGTGTTTCCACGTGAGCCCCGCGGCCCACAGCATCCCAAACCATATCACCAGCACGGTGATGGATGTGCTCAGGTCAGGCTGAAGCAAAATCCAGATCACCATGCCCATGGTGAGCAGGAAACTCATCACAACCCAGCGGAATTCGTGCAGTTGCTCCCGGTGGCGAGCGAAGAAGTCGGCCAAAACCAAAATCATCACGATTTTGGCGATTTCCGAGGGCTGGATGAAGAAGAAGCCGGTATCAATCCAGCGGGCTGAGCCAAACGCGGCTTTGCCGATGATACCCAGCGCGGCCAACAGAAGCACCGTGGCCACGTAGAGATATTTGCCCAGGGTAGCCCAATAGTGGTAGTCAATGGCCGCGGTGATGAGCACCACCACAAAGCCGATGATGGCAAACGTGATTTGCCGTTGCACCAGGCCTGCCAGCACCTCGTTGCCTGCAATGGCTGAGCGAATGACCGCAATGCCGAAGATAACCAGCGTTGCGACCAAGCCCAGCAAAATGAAGTCGAACTGTTCCCACGAAAGTCGGCGCATAAGCCTATTTGCGTGCGCGGCGCGTTGGTCGCAAAGGAATGTTGGCAACCAGGTATTGCTCTCGCCCGTCTTGTGAAAGTTGGATTTCTACCGCCTGGGGCTCGATTTCAATATAACGCGAAATGACAGCAATGAGTTCGTCTTTGAGCGCGTCCAATTGGCCTGGTGCCAAATCTGTGCGGTCATGAATGAGCACCAAGCGCAGGCGGTCTTTGGCTTTGTGGGCGCTCTTGTCGCGGCCGGTCAGGCGGTCTAACCAACCCATGTCAATCTCCTCGTCCGAAAAGGCGGCCCAAGCGTTGCAGGAAGCCGCTCTCGCTGTCCCAATCCATGAAGGGGACGTCTTCACCCAGCAGGCGGCGAGCAACGTTGCGGAAGGCCTGCCCCGCGCGGCTTTTTTCGTCCAGGGCCACTGGCATCCCTCGGTTGGTGCTGACCACCACGGCTTCGTCTTCGGGCACCACGCCCAGCAGGTCAATGGCCAGCAGTTCCAGGACGTCGTCCGCGTCGAGCATATCGCCATTGCGCACCATTTGGGGGTTGAGGCGGTTGAGCAACAGGCGCGCGGGGCCCTTTTCTTCGGCTTCGATCAGGCCGATGATGCGGTCCGCGTCGCGTACGGCCGAAACCTCAGGGTTGGTGACCACCACCACCTGGTCGGCCGGGGCAATGGCATTGCGGAAACCGCGCTCAATGCCTGCGGGGGAGTCAATCAAAATCCAATCGAATTCTTGCTTGAGTTCGTTGCATAGGTGGACCATGTCGGTGGGGGATACCGCGGTTTTATCGCGGGTTTGCGCGGCGGGGATGAGGAAGAGGTTGGGCAGGCGCTTGTCGCGAATCAGCGCCTGGCGCAGACGACAGCGGCCTTCCACCACATCCACCAAGTCGTACACAATGCGGTTTTCCAGCCCCAGCACCAAATCCAGGTTGCGGAGGCCGATGTCTGCATCGAGGCAGACCACCTTTTGGCCTAACTTGGCCAGCGCGGCGGCAATGTTGGCGGTGGCAGTGGTTTTGCCAACGCCGCCTTTGCCGGAGGTAATGGTCAATACAGTCCCGGGCATAGTTCCTCACTTGTTACGCGGGCTCAAAGCCCGCGGGTTGTTCATTTCCCTGACCAGGGTTCGGCAACCACCTGGCCGTCTTTGAGGGAGGCCTTTTCAGGCACGGGTTTGCCCTTGCGGGGCGGGGCAGTGGCGATGTGGCCGGCAATGCGCAGTTGGGTTGGGGAAAGGTCCAAGGCGCAGACCACAGCCTGGGTGTTGCCGTTGGCACCCGCGTGGGCTACGCCTTTCAGCCTGCCCCAGACGATGATGTCGCCGCCCGCGATGATTTCTGCCCCTGGATGGACGTTCCCCAGCACCACCACGTGCCCGGCAAAGGTGACCCGCATCCCCGAGCGCAGGGTGCGGCGCACCAGCAGGGCTTCTTCGCCTTCGGGATGGGGATCCAGGGGTTTGACCACGCGGCCAGGGCGGGGTTTGGTCAGTTGGGTTTCTAACCCCAGGCTGCGGGCGTTTTGTTGGGTTTTGGGCGAGTCGCTGGTCACTGCCCACAGGGTGATGCCAAAATCACCCAGGCGGTCGCGCAGTTTGCCCAATTGCGCGGCTTTGAGGGGGCGGGAACCCACATCCAGCGCCACGCGTGCGCCGTTGAAAAAGTCGGCCTGTGCTTCAATGCGAGCGATCAGCGCGGCCTGGACGCTTTCCCAATCCGCGCCATCGCCGATGGTAATCAGCAATCCGTCTCGAATGCCCTTGATTTCGATTTTCGGTGCGACTTCGGCCACCAATGGCTCCCAAAAAGAATTTGTGTTGATTATAGCATGAAGTCTCTTCTGCCCAAGCGGTACTTTCGGCAGGCGCGGGTGTATAATTACTCAAAGAAATTCGATGCCGCAGCCGCGCGGCGAGATGAGGCCCGCTCATCACCAGGTGTTTAGAAGGAGGCGAACCGTGGCTCTTCCCAAATATGCGTACTTCAAGGGCAAAATTGTGCCGTACTCTGAGGCCAAAGTAGGGGTGATGACCCATGCGTTGAATTATGGCACGTCGGTCTTTGGCGGCGTCCGGGCCTATTGGAACGAGGAAGACCAGCAGTTGTATCTTTTCCGGCCTTATGACCATTATCGGCGCTTGCTGCGCTCGGCCAAACTGCTGCGGATGGAATTTGATTACACGCCCGAAAGTTTGACGGAGATCACCAAAGAACTGCTCCGCGCCGAAGGGCACCGCTGTGATGTGTATATCCGTCCGCTGGCATACAAGGCCGATGAGATCATTGGCGTCAAACTGCATGGGCTTACCGATGAAATTACGATTTTCTCCCTGCCCTTTGACCGCTACGTAAGCAACGATACGGGCGCGCATGTGACCATTTCGGGCTGGCGGCGCATTGACGACAATACCATCCCCGCACGCGGCAAAATCGGCGGGGCATATGTCAACTCGGCTTTCATCAAATCCGACGCCCTTTTGGCCGGTTTTGACGAGGCGTTGGTGTTGACCAATGAAGGGCATATTTCTGAGGGGAGCGCGGAAAACATCTTTATCGTGCGTGATGGCGTGCTGATTACGCCGCCGGTGACGGAAAACATTCTGGAAGGCATCACCCGCCGCACCGTCATCCAGTTGGCCCGTGAGGAATTGGGCATTGAAGTGGTGGAACGCCCCATTGACCGCACGGAAGTGTATATTTGCGATGAATTGTTCCTCACCGGCACCGCGGCCCAAATTACCGCGGTGACCAAGGTGGACTTCTACCCTGTGGGGACGGGCGAAATGGGCCCCATCACCACCCAGTTGAGGGAATTGTTCACCAAATTGGTGCATGGGCAGTTGCCCAAATACCGCGATTGGAACGTAGCAGTGTACGACTAAGATCGCCGCATGACAACGATTGCACGGGTAGGCCGCAGGTTTGGGCCTACCCGTGTTAGATTGCGTACCTGTCCAAAAAAACATGGTGTGAAGGCGAAAAAGTTTTGGTTTGTGCCCTCACCCTCACGCCTCTCTTCCGCTAAGAGAGGCTCTTTTCTGCAGCGTGCTTGTTGGAAGCGACATCCGCAAGAAGTGTTCGGAGGGATTCTTAGGAGGGGCGGGGATGCAAGGGCATGGCGATTACGTGGTGTTACGGGTGGGGCGGCGTTTTATGCCCGCGGCTATTGTGCGGTTTTTGCTCCATCGGCATTGGCTTATCGAGCCTGGTTTGGAAACCCGCGATGCCCCGGCCGCGGTAGCTCGCTATGCCCAGGCCTTGCAAGCCCGAGGGGTATCATGGGTGGGCCAGCGGGTGATGGTGTTTGGTTATGGGGGCAATTTTGCCGTAGGCGCGGAATTGTTGCGCCTCGGTGCAGCCCACGTGGTGCTATGCGACAAGTTTGCTGTGCCCAATCATCAGGCGAACGCGCGGCTGGCGTCCCATTATCCCCAATTCCTGACTAAACAGGGGAAAACGGTGCTCCCCCGACCCCAGTATTTCACCCTGATACACGATGACATTCGCTCGCCAGAGGTGCAACAAACCATAGGTTCAGTGGATTTGGTTTTGAGTTCTTCGGTTTATGAGCATTTGAACGACGTTGAAGGCGTCACCCGCGCGTTGGTGCGCCTTACCAGCCCAGGCGGTTTTCATTTGCATTTTGTGGATTTGCGCGATCATTTCTTCAAATACCCCTTTGAAATGTTGACCTACCCCGATGCCGTTTGGCAGCGATGGCTTAACCCTTCCAGCCATCTCAATCGGTTGCGCATTTGGGATTATGAGCGCATTCTTTCGCCTTTCTTTGCTTCTTTGGAAGTGCAGGTGCTTTCACGGGATGAGGAGGCTTTTCGGCGGGCAAAGGCGCGCATCTTGCCCCAATATCTGAGCGGCGACGAAGCCCGTGATGCTGTGACGAAGATTTTGCTTTTTGGCCAGGTGCCCTAAAAAAGCAGGCCGTGGCGGTGGTGCTTTTAGGGGGCTGGTGTGCGCTCGCGGGGGAGCGATTTTTGTGCTATGATTGGCACAACAGTTTTTATTCCAAAATGGGAAGAAGCCCATGAGCAATCGGACGCGCGCTTTGTTTTACCTTGGCCTCAACGTGTTGGTTTCAGCCTGCACCGCGTGGCTGGTCTTGACGCTGTGGGGGCGTTCCCATTTGCCGCCCCCGCCCCCAACGCCCGAAGTGGCCGTGGCCACGGTTCAGCCTTTGGCTACTGCTTCGCCTACGCCCCCGCGTTTTGCCTACACCGTGCGTTCGGGCGATACCCTGGGGAGCATTGCCCAAAAGTTTGGCGTTTCCATCGAAGCCCTTTGCGAACTCAACCATCTCAAGCCCGACACGACTTTGGCTGTGGGGCAGGCTTTGTTGATCCCTGGGGTGGCGCCTACGCCCACGCCTGTGGCGCTTTCCCAAGGTGATTTGACCATCGACGGCGTGTTAGGCGCGGGCGTGTTGGAGGATGAGCGCGTTTTGATTTCCTACCACGGCCAGGGCAGCCTCAACCTGCAAGGCTGGAAATTGGACGATGGCGAAGGGCATGTTTACACCTTCCCTGTGTTGAGTTTGGAGCAGAATGGCGCAGTGCAGGTGTGGACCAAAGGCGGTCTGCCCGATACCGTGGTGGATTTGTATTGGGGTTTGGACAAGGCCGTATGGCGCTCAGGCAAGATTGTTTCGCTGCGAAACCCTCAAGGGCAGGTCGTCGCGCAATATGTCGTGCCCTAAGCCCTGGAATGCGATTGCTCAAGTGAGGAAGTTATGACACAAGCCCTTTATCGAAAGTGGCGTCCCCGAACGTGGGAAGAAGTTGTCGGGCAGGAACACGTGGTGCAGACCCTGCGCAATGCCATCGCGGCAGAGCGCGTGGCCCATGCATATTTGTTCGCGGGCCCGCGTGGCACGGGCAAAACCACAACCGCGCGTTTGCTGGCTAAAGCCGTCAACTGCCTGCACCCCGACCCACAGCACCGCCCTTGCGATCAGTGTGACCATTGTCAGGCCATCAACCAAGGGCGCTTTATGGATCTCATTGAGATTGACGCGGCATCCAACACCAGCGTGGACGACATCCGCGACCTGCGCGACAAAATTGCATTTGCGCCCAGCCAGGGCCGTTACAAGGTCTATATCATTGACGAAGTGCACATGCTCTCCACCGCGGCTTTCAACGCCCTGCTCAAAACCCTGGAAGAGCCGCCTTCCCACGCGATTTTTGTGCTGGCCACAACTGAAATTCACAAAATTCCCGCCACCGTGCTTTCGCGCTGTCAGCGCTACGAATTCCGCCGCATTCCTGTGGCCGAAATGACGGCGTATTTGCAGCGCATTGTGGAAGGCGAAGGGCTGGAAGCCGAGCCTCAGGCCCTGCAATGGGTCGCACGGCAGGCCACCGGCAGTTTGCGGGATGCCATTTCCCTTTTGGATCAACTGGCTTCCACAGGCAAGCCCATCACTTTGGCCCTGGCGCGCACGGTGTTGGGCACGGCTGAAGACCAAACCGTGGAAGCCCTGACCGAGGCGCTGGTCACCGGCGAACTGGCCGCGGGCCTGGAAGCCATCCACGCCGCGCTGGACGGCGGGGCAGACCCCCGACAACTCGCGCGGCAGATGGTGGCGTACCTGCGTCAGGTGTTGTTGACCAAAACCAACAACGCGGATTTGTTGGACGTCCCCCCTGAGCGCCGCCCGCAGTTGGCGCGCTATGCCCAGGCCATGAGCATGGCGCAGTTACTGCGGGCAATTCGGGCCTTTGAAAAGGCCGCGGCCGAGGCCCGCGCGGATTGGCATCCCAGCCTACCGTTGGAAGTGGCGTTAGTCGAAGCCGCACTGGTGGAGCCGCAGGCCGCGCCTCAGCCCCCGCAGCCGCGTCCCGTTCGTGCCGCCTCATCCGCACCGCCCCAGACACCCCCGCCCCCCGCAGGCCCCACCGCGTCCCCCTCGCCGTCACCTTCTCGCCTGAATTTGGAAGCCGTGCTCGCCGCGTGGAAGCAACTGCCCTACCACTTGGATGCCAGCCTGCGTTCCCTGCTCAACCAACAGCAGGCTGTGCCTGTGGAAGTGGCCGACGGCGTCGTGGTGGTGGGGTTGCGCGGTTCGGAAAACACCCGTCGGTTGCTGGCGCAATCTGAGCGGCAGGAAACCCTGGCACGGGCGCTGACCACGCTGTTGGGCACGCCAGTGGCTGTGCGTTTCAAAGTGTTGCCTGGCCAGGGCGAAGTGGACCCGGAAATTTTGGCTAACCATACCATGGCGCGGGTTGCGGTAGAATTAGGCGGCAAAATCGTACAGGCTCAAATCCGAAAATCTTCTGGAGGCACGCATGGCGAAATATCGTCCCCCCAAGCGTAAGAAGAGCGACCCTATGGCGCTGCTTCAGCAAATGCAGCAGCAGTTGAACGAAGCCCAGCAGAAATTGGCCGAAGAGCAGGTGACCGGCACCGCAGGCGGTGGCGCGGTCAAAGTGGTGCTCACCGGTGATCAAAAATGCGTGGCTGTGGAAATTGACCCCGACCTGCTGGCCGAAGGCGACGCGGAAATGCTCCAAGACCTGCTGGTGAGCGCGTTCAACAACGCGCTGGAAGCCTCGCAAAAACTGAGCGAGGAACGCCTCGGCGGCATCACCCAGTCGCTCAGTGGCCTGGGCCTCTTCTAACCTGCAACTTGCCCTGAATTTGTTGCACCCTGTATCTTGCCCCCTATAACCATCAACTGCCTATGCCTCTCCCAGACCCCATCCAACGCGCCATCGAAGCCTTCGCGGCCCTGCCCGGCATCGGCCCTAAGAGTGCCTCGCGGCTGACGTTTTACCTTTTGCGCGAAACGTCTGCCCCTTTGCGGGAAACCCTGGCCGAGGCGATTTTGGGCTTGAGCGAAGTAACTTACTGCCAGCAGTGCTTCAATTTCACCGAAGCCGGGCAGGAACTCTGCCCAGTGTGCCGTGACCCGCATCGGGATGACGGCCTGATTTGCGTGGTTGAAGAACCGCTGGA
>JAADCW010000081.1 GCA_013154225.1 Chloroflexota bacterium | reverse complement strand
TCTTGTGCTACCTGCCCTGTGCAGACCCAATTGGCCCAAATGGGCATTGACATCGGCGATTACGATCACGTGGTTGCTTTGGCTGGCAATCCCAACACGGGCAAATCTACTTTGTTCAACGCCCTGACGGGCTTGCGCCAGCATACCGGCAACTGGCCTGGCAAAACCGTGACCCGCGCAGAAGGCGGTTTCCGCTTTAACGGCGTGCGCTATAAACTGGTGGATTTGCCAGGGACGTATTCCTTGCTTTCCGCATCCGAAGACGAAGAGGTCGCGCGGAATTTCATCCTCTTTGGCCAGCCCGACTGCGTCATTGTGGTGACCGATGCCACGGCTTTGGAGCGCAACCTGAATTTGGTGCTCCAGGTGCTGGAGATCACCCCGCGGGCGGTGGTGGCCGTCAATTTGATGGACGAAGCCCGCCGCAAGGGCATTCAGGTGGATACCCGCACCCTGAGCAAGGAGCTGGGCGTGCCCGCGGTGCCCATTTCTGCTCGCCAAGGCGAGGGGCTGGCCGATTTGCTGCGTGCGGTGGAAGGTGTCATCCGTGGCGAAATTCGCACCCAGCCTCGCCGCGTGCGGGCCTCAGAGGAAGTGGAACAGGCTGTGGCGCGGCTGGTACCGATGATCGAGGCGTTGGTGCCTGGCATCCCCAACGCGCGCTGGATTGCCATGCGGCTGTTGGATGGCGATGCGCGCATTCAGCAGGCTTTGCTGAGCGGCGAGCTGCAGAATTTGGTGCAGGAACAACACCGTCAAACCCGGCTGGGAAGCCGCAAAATGGCCGTGCGAGGAACATAGCCATGCGTAAACCGACCTCATCTTCCCCTTCGGAAGAGGCCCGCGTGACCCCAGAGGAAGTGCTGGCCGAGGCTGAACGTTTGCGGCAGGGGCTGAGCACCAATTTCCGCGATGCCATGGTCGAGGCGCTGTATGCCGAGGCCGAGCGCATTGCCCGCCGCGCGGTGCGCTACCCTGACGACCGCCGCCCCTGGGATTGGGATCAGCGCATTGACCGCCTGGTGACCTCGCCAGTGTTTGGCATTCCTATCATGCTGGGGCTGTTGGCCCTGATTTTTTGGATCACCATTGTGGGGGCGAATTATCCTTCGGATTTGTTGGCGCGGGGGCTCTTCGCGGTGGAAGATTGGGGCGCGCGAGTATTTCAAAACCTGGGCGCGCCCGCGTGGCTGATTGGCTTTCTCTGGCACGGCGTGTACCGCAGCGTTGCGTGGGTGGTGAGTGTGATGCTCCCGCCGATGGCAATTTTCTTCCCCTTGTTCACTTTTTTGGAAGATTTGGGCTATTTGCCGCGGGTGGCGTTCAATTTGGATTATCTGTTTCGGAAGGTAGGCGCCCACGGGAAGCAGGCGCTGACCATGATGATGGGGTTTGGCTGTAACGCGGCTGGCGTGATTGGCACGCGGGTGATTGATTCCCCTCGGGAGCGGTTGATTGCCATTCTGACCAACAATTTTGTGCCCTGTAACGGTCGCTTTCCCACTTTGATCATGCTGGCTACGGTGTTTGTGGCCGCATCGTTTTCCCCCGCACTGACGTCGTTGGTCGCGGCAGGTACGGTGATGGGGGTGGTGCTTTTGGGTGTGGCGTTTACTTTGGCCGTCTCTTGGGCGCTTTCCCGCACAATTTTGCAGGGGGAACCCAGCGCGTTTACCCTGGAATTGCCGCCTTATCGCAAGCCCAATTTGGGGCGCATTTTGTACACCTCGTTCATTGAGCGCACGATTTTTGTGTTTTGGCGTGCTGTGACGGTGGCCGCACCCGCCGGCGCGGTGATTTGGCTTTTGGCGAACATCCATGTGCATGGGGCCAGCCTGGCACAGCATATTGCCAATTTCCTGGAGCCTTTGGGGTGGCTCATGGGGCTGGATGGCGTGATTTTGCTGGCCTTTGTGATTGCTATCCCGGCCAACGAGATTGTGGTGCCTACCATGATCATGGTGTACAGCGGCGCGGGGATGATGATGGACGTTTCGTCGTGGGACGCGCTGCGGGATCTGTTGGTGGTGCAGCACGGCTGGACCCTGTTGACCGCGGTCAACATGATGCTGTTTACGTTGTTGCACAACCCTTGCGCGACCACGTTGCTGACGATTTACAAGGAAACCGGCAGTAAGCGCTGGGCAGCGTTGGCCGCGGCTATTCCCCTGGGGGTGGGCTTTGTAGTCACGGTGTTGGTGGCCGCGGTGGTGCGCCTGGTGACGTGATGTCTTCTTCTGAAAGGCCTTTTGGGGGCGCGGAGGACATTTTCAGCCAAACGAAATCTGCCAGGTCAGGATAGCGGGCAATCATGGCTTCGATGAGGTCCAGCAGGGCGGCTTTTTCCCATTGGGCGAGCAGGGTGCTCAGCGGCGGTGGGGTTTGGAAGGCTTGAGGATGTTGGTGCCAGAGGATGAGCACAGCCGCGACGTGCTTGCAGCGGCCATCCCGCCCGGCAGGGCAGGTGCAGCGGGCGTCGAGGATTTCGTCTTCCCCCAGGCGCACCTGCACCCGGTAGGGTTCGATGGCCTGCCCCACGCACAGGGCTTTGAGCACTGGGCCTTGTCGTCGAGGATGACGCACACGCCCTGCGCGCACATAGTGCTGCCCACGCTGATACGCGGCTTCACCAACCCAGGCGCGGATGTCGGCGGGGGTGGGAAAGTTCGGGTTGAGTTTCATGGGCTTCCCCCTCTGGAGATGTGCAATGCAGATGAGGCTTTGTGGATGCCGATGTTGAAGATTGCGTGTTTCCTTGACGCTCACAGGTGAGGCTGTTATAATTGCGCCTGCTTGTGAAGGCAAGCGCAATACTGCGGGGTGGAGCAGTGGAAGCTCGTCGGGCTCATAACCCGAAGGTCGCAGGTTCGAATCCTGCCCCCGCTACCTGAAGAGCCGCTTTGAAGCGGCTCTTTTTTGTTGGGTTGATATTTGGCTGGAATTAGCGGTTGGCCTGGTGGGGCAGGGGGCGGCCTTGCAGGCCAGCCAGCAAGTTGGCGATGGCCAGTTCGGTCATGCGGCGGCGGGTGGTGTGGGTGGCCGAGCCAATGTGTGGGGTGATCAGGCAGTTGGGCAGGCGGTAAAGGGGATGCTCTGGGGGCAAAGGTTCGGGATCGGTAACATCCAGCCCCGCGCCTGCGATCCAGCCAGATTCCAGGGCTTGCACCAAATCGTCGGTAACGACCACAGGGCCTCGGGCCATGTTGATGAGGTAGGCGCTGGGTTTCATTTGGCGCAGGGCTTCCGCATTGACCAGCCCTCGGGTTTGGGGGGTGAGGGGCACGTGCAGGCTAAGGAAATCGCTTTCGCGGAGCAAGGTTTCCCAGGGTACGCGCTGAGCGCCCAGCGCGGCTTCGGCTTCAGGTTTTGCTGTGCGGCTGGTGTAGAGGATGCGCATCCCAAAGGCTGCGCCGCGGCGCGCTACGGCTTGCCCGATTTGTCCCATGCCCATGATGCCCAGGGTGGCACCGTGGAGTTCTGTGCCCAGCCAGGCATCTGGCCGCCACAGCCCCCACCGCCCGCGGCGGGCGTCTTCTGCCGCGGTGAAGATGCCGCGCCCCACAGCCAACAGCAGAGCCCAGGTGAGATCAGCCACGGCTTCGGTGAGCACACCGGGCGTATGCCCCACAGCAATGCCGCGGCGAGAGCAGGCTTCCAGGTCAATGTTGTCCAC
This sequence comes from Chloroflexota bacterium, assembly GCA_013154225.1. Classification (GTDB taxonomy): domain Bacteria; phylum Chloroflexota; class Anaerolineae; order Anaerolineales; family DRMV01; genus DRMV01. The sequence continues at coordinate 4,585 of JAADCW010000081.1, read as the reverse complement.
GCCAACGGCCAGGTTGGAGACCACTTTCAGGCGAGGCATTTGCGCGAGTAGGGCTTCGTCCACGCGGTCGGTAAGCCAGGTGAGCAGGCCTTCGACCTCGGCAAAATAAGGCCGAAGGCTGGGATCAACCCCCGCGACGTTGGCCGGTCCGACCACCAGGCGGACTTCGTCCTTGAGCGGCGCAATCCAATCTTCAGGCATGGGGTGGGTGAGAATGACCAAAGGTTTTGTCATGGTTGGCTCCAGGGATGCAGAGTGTAAAAATTTTACCCTGAGATGCAGGAGGCGTGGGGCTTTTAAGATGCGGAAGAATAGGAAGCAGGGGCGAAAAATGCGTAAAAATTGCATGAAAAATAGAAAGTAGTGACTTTCGGCTTGACATTCTCATCGCTCTTTTATAAAATCGGGCTACGCGTTGTGAGAAAATGCACAACGGGATCCTAAGGGTTTTCAAGGAGGCTACGGCGCATGAGTCTACTCACACCAGCAGAACAGATCATGATTTGGGCGATCTTAGGCATTGCCATTTTGGGCCTTGCCTACGCCCTCTTCCTGCGAAACCAGATTTTGCAGGAAGACAAGGGTACGGAAAAGATGCAAGAGGTGTGGAACGCCATCCGCGACGGGGCGGTGGCTTACCTCAACAGTCAGACGAAAATCATTATTCCCTTCATTGGCATCCTGACTGTGGCACTTTTCCTTTCTGTTTACGTGGTGCCTGTTACTCAAGAGGCCCTCGACCGCTTTTCGGGTCTATCATATGAAACAGTCCGTCTGATCATGGGTTTAGGTCGGGCGGGCTCTTTTGTTTTGGGCTCTTTGTTCTCGTTGGCGGTCGGGCAAATCGGGATGCGGATGGCCGTGGAAGGCAACGTGCGGGTGGCTGCCGCGGCACGGCGTTCCTTTGGTGATGCGTTGCGGATTGCTTACCGCGCGGGCACCATCACCGGTATGCTGACCGACGGCCTGGGGCTGTTGGGCGGCACGGTGATCTTCATGATTTTCGGCATTGCCGCTCCCGACGCCCTGTTGGGCTTTGGTTTTGGCGCTACGCTGATTGCCCTCTTCATGCGGGTTGGTGGTGGCATTTACACCAAGGCCGCGGATGTGGGCGCCGACTTGGTCGGGAAAGTGGAAGCCGGCATTCCGGAAGACGATCCTCGCAACCCCGCCGTGGTGGCCGACCTGGTGGGCGACAACGTCGGTGACTGCGCAGGCATGGCAGCCGACATCTTCCAGTCTTATGAAGTCACCATCGTTTCGGCCCTCATTCTGGGGTTGGCGCTCTGGCGCATCACAGGCCACATGGCCTGGATCGTGTATCCGCTGTTGGTGCGCGGTATTGGCGTGCTTTCCTCGATTATCGGCACTTATCTGGTGAAGGGCGGCCCTGAAAAGAGCGGCGACGCGATGAAGGCCATCTTCAAGGGCTTCCTTTCCTCTGCCGCGATTTCCACGGTTTTGTTCTTCGCGGTAGGCTATTACTACCTGGATGTGATGCAGGAAACGCCCCTGCCTGGTGGCTGGTGGCGTGCGCCTCTGGCGGTGGCCGTGGGTGTGTTGCTGGCCATTGCTAACGACCGCCTGACCGACTACTTCACGGGCGCGGAGAGCAAGCCCGTGCAGGAGATCAAGAAATCCTCCGACACCGGCTCCGCTACCCTGATTTTGCAGGGTTTGGCTGTGGGCTTTGAATCGTCGGTGTGGGCGATTTTGATCATCGCGGCCACGATTATGGCCTCGGTGTTCATCTTCCAGGGTGTGCCCAACCTGAGTGAAGTTGAAAAGATCACCTACATCCTCTACGGCGTGTCCATGACCGGTATCGGTATGCTCACCCTGACCGGTAACAATGTGGCAATGGACACGTTCGGCCCTGTGGCCGACAACGCCAACGGCATTGGCGAAATGGCTTGGGCTGGCATGGACGATCCCGACACCCAGGCTGCCCGCAAGATCATGGCCGACCTGGACGCGGTGGGGAACACCACCAAAGCAATTACCAAGGGGGTAGCCATTGGCTCTGCGGTCATTGCCGCAGTGGCCTTGTTCGGCTCCTACCTGGTGGATGTGAGCCGGGCACAGGCCCAGGCTGGTGTGCCCGAAGCCCTGCAGTTGCAGAACCTGGGTATTCGGGTCAACGTGCCTGAAGTGTTTGTCGGTATGCTCATCGGCGGCGCGTTGCCGATGCTGTTCTCCTCCTACGCCATCCAGGCCGTGCGTCGTGCGGCTTCCCTGATGGTGGAAGAGGTGCGCCGCCAGTTCCGCGCAGGCGTGCTCGATGGCACCCGCAAGCCGGATTACCAGCGCCCCGTGGCCATTTCCACCGCGGCCGCGCAGAAGGAACTCATCGCCCTGGCAATCCTGGGCGTGGTTTCCCCCATCCTGGTCGGGATGTGGCTGGGCGTGGAAGCCTTGGGCGGCTTCCTGGCTGGCTTGATCCTCTCCGGTCAGTTGCTGGCCGTGTTCATGAACAACGCGGGCGGCGCTTGGGACAACGCCAAGAAGACCATCGAAGACGAGCCTTCTGACCCCGAACGCAATTTGGGGAAGGGTTCCGAACGGCACAAGGCCAGCGTGGTGGGCGACACTGTCGGCGATCCGCTGAAAGACACGGCCGGCCCTGCGCTCAACCCCATGATCAAGGTGGTGAACCTGGTGGCCGTGATCGTGGCGCCCATTGTGGCCCAGTATCAGCACCTCGGCGTGGGCGGTTGGATCCTCTTCATCGTGCTCTTGGGCTCGGTGGTTTGGTCCATTTGGTACAGCCGCCGCACCGAAGACGCAGTGGCCCCGGCTGGCGATTAGCCGCCTCGCACAAAACCAATTTTCAGCAAGCAAAGAGGCTGTCCATTTGCGGCAGCCTCTTTTTGTTTTGGCTTTGGGGCAAGCCAGCGCGAAGCAACGCGTCCGCAGCATATCCCATCATTTGCCCAGCCTTTGCCGGGCTTCCTGGCCGCGAGTCGGCGAAGAAGATGGTAGAATTATGCTGAATATTTGTATTGGTTCTGCCTGGCAATTTGAGATTGCCGGGCGCGTTATCGTTGTTCGTTGTTTGCCCGCGGGTCGCCCTTGGTTTGGGGACCCAAGGAGCCCTGAGTGAGGCTTGCTTTTCTAACGAAGATAGGGCATACTAAAGGGCAAGGGAGAGAATTATGGCCAAAATTACACTCCGTGCCTATAATCGGCAAATTGATGAATTGATAGAGCGTGAGCAATATCAGGAAGCCATTGCCCATTGCCGCCACATTTTGGAAACCTTTCCAAAACACGTTGCGACTTACCGCTTGTTGGGTAAAGCCTATTTGGAAGTGCGGCGTTACAAAGAAGCAAGCGATGTGTTCCAACGGGTTTTGGCTGCCATCCCCGACGACTTCGTCGCCCACGCGGCGTTGAGCGTGATCCATCACGAAACCGGCGATGCCAAGACCGCGCTGTGGCATATGGAGCGCGCGTTTGAGGTGCAGCCTTCCAACCCTGCTATCCAGGACGAACTGCGTCGTTTATACGCGGAAGTGGAAGGCTTTGCCCCGCCGCGGCTGCGCTTGACGCGCGGCGCATTGGCGCGCATGTATTTGCGCAATGGGCTGTATGCGCAAGCCATTGCCGAGTTGCAGTCTGCGTTGGCTGCCGAGCCGCACCGCGCGGATTTGATGGCTCTGCTCGCCGAGGCCTTATACCGTGATGGCCGCCGTGCCGAAGCGGCCGACGTTGCGGCTTCCTTGCTCAAAAAGTTGCCCTACTGCCTGAGCGCCAACCGCTTGATGGCCGAAATTTTGGAAGAAAGCGGCCGTTCGGAAGACGCGGAAATCTATCGCCAGCGTCTGTATGCCCTCGACCCTTACGAAGCTTACCGCACCGCGGCCATCCGTTCGGTGGATCAGGTGCCGGACGAAGCCGTCATGTTGGAGCGGCTGGAATGGACTCCGGAAATGGCCGCGGCTTTATGGGAAGAGCCCCTGGCCGATCTTGAAACCGAAACCGTTGCAGAAAGCGAAGAGGAAGAACTGCCCTCGTGGTTCCATGAGCCCGAAGATTTGGCCGCGGAAACCACGGAGGAAGTTGGCATCATAGAAGAAGAGGGGGCTTTTGCCGAAGCCGAGGATGAGGAAGAATTGGCCCCCGCGGAGATTCCCGACTGGCTAAAGGAAATGGCCCCCGAAGACGTTTTGGGAGGCGAAGACGATCTCCTCGCATCCGAAGAGGACGAAAACTTGGCCAGTTTGCTGGCCGATTTGGGCGGTGTGGCTTCGGAGGCTGTGGCGGAAGAGAAATCCGAGGACCTTCCCGATTGGTTGGGCGAGGTAGAGGAAGCTGCCGGCGTGGTGGCTGAGGCGCCTGCCGAAGCCGAGGAAGCACTGCCCGATTGGCTGGGAGACCTTGGCGAGGAAGAGACCTCACCGGTTACCGTGGGCGAAGCCCCCGCAGCCGAAGGGGATGAGGACTTGCCTGACTGGCTCCAGGGCCTGGGTGAGGAAGCAGCCCCAACCGAAACGCTCGCGGACGAACCCGCGGCGCAAGCCGAAGAGGAATTGCCCGACTGGCTCCAGGGCCTGGGCGAAGAGGAAACCGCGGCCGAAGCGCC
>JAADCW010000212.1 GCA_013154225.1 Chloroflexota bacterium | reverse complement strand
AATTCCCCAGCATTTCAAAGAAGGTGTGGTGCCGCGGGCTGGGGCCGACGTTTTCCAGGTCGTTGTGCTTGCCGGAAACCCGCATACAGCGCTGGACTGTGGTCGCGCGGGTGTAGGGGCGCTTGTCCAACCCCAGGAAGACGTCTTTGAACTGCACCATGCCTGCGTTGGTAAACAGCAGGGTTTGGTCGCCGCCGGGCACCAATGAGGAAGAGGGCACAATGGTGTGCCCTTTGGATTCAAAGAATTTAAGGAATGCGTCACGGATCTGGTCGCCAGTCATTTTTCGTTCGGGCATGATGAGACCTCGCAAAAGGGTGATGGGGGAATTATACCGTAATTCGGTGGGGGCGTTACGTCGTTGCTTGGTTGCTTTGTTACTTCGTTACCTTGTTACTTCGTTACCTCGTTGCTTCGTTACTTCGTTGCCTGGTGGTTGGAGCGTGGCGTGATACAATCTGCACATTGAGCCTGGTCATCCGCTCCATAAAGGAGGTGGCGTATGCACGTTTTGCGCATCAACACCCGCACCCGTGAAGCCCGCACCGAACCTGTGCCGCAAACTTGGGAGCGGCTGGGCGGACGCGGTTTGATTGCCCGCATTCTGCTCGATGAGGTGCCGGCCACGTGCGAGCCTCTGGGCCCGAAAAACATTTTGATTTGGGCGCCGGGGTTACTGGTGGGGCACATGCTTTCTTCGTGCGACCGTATTTCCATTGGGGGCAAAAGCCCGCTGACCGGTGGGGTCAAGGAGTCCAACGCAGGGGGGACCACAGGGCTGGCTTTGGCGCGTTTGGGCATCAAGGCCCTGCTGTTGGAAGACCGCCCTGAAGACGATCGCTGGTGGGTGATTGTGATTGACGAGCAAGGTGTGCGTTTTGACCCCGCGGATGATTTGGTGGGCTTGGGCGTGTATGCCAGCGCGGAGCGCCTGCGAGAACGCTACGGCACCCAGCCCGCGATTTCCCTCATTGGCCCAGCTGGGGAGATGCGGATGCGTGCCGCGGGCATTCAGAATTTGGACCGCGACGGTATGCCCACCCGCATCAGCGGCCGCGGCGGCTTGGGCGCGGTGATGGGTTCCAAGCATATCAAAGCCATTGTGTTTGATCCGCCCAAGGGCGCCAAACCGCCTTTGGTTGACCCCAAAGCCTTCCGGGAAGCGCAAAAGATCTACAACAAGGCCCTGATGGAGCACCCCCAAACCAAAATCTACCATGATTACGGCACCGCGGCCATGACGTCCATGACCAGCCATTTTGGTAGTTTGCCCACGCGAGGGTTTTCCGAGGGGTATTTTGAGGGCTGGGAACGCCTCAGCGGCGAGCATCTGCGCGAGGTGCTGATTCAGCGCGGTAAGCCCAGCTTGCCTAATCACGCGTGCATGAGCGGCTGCGTGATCCAATGCTCGAATGTGTATGCCGATGAGCAGGGCGAAATTATCACTTCACCTTTGGAATACGAGACCATCGGCCTCATGGGCTCGAATTTGGGCATTGACGACTTGGACGTCATTGCCCGCCTCAACCATGAGGCCAACGATTTGGGGCTGGACACCATTGAGGTGGGGGCAGCCCTGGGCGTGGCTGGCCGCGCCGGTTTGTTGACGTGGGGAGACGGCGAACAGGCGTTGGCTTTGATGGATGAAATTCGGCGGGGAACACCCCTGGGGCGGACTTTGGGCAACGGCGCTGTGGTGACAGGTCAAGTCCTGGGGGTGGAGCAGGTGCCCGCCGTCAAAGGCCAGGCCATGCCTGCGTACGAACCGCGCGTGATCAAGGGCACGGGCGTGACATATGCCACTTGCCCCCAAGGGGCAGACCACACCGCGGGTTTGACCATCCGTGCCAAGGTGGATCATCTGAACCCCGAGGGGCAGGCAGAGCTTTCCCGCAAGGTGCAAATCAGTATGGCTGGGTACGATACTTTGGGTGTGTGCATTTTCGCGGGCTTTGGCTTCGCGGCCGCGCCTAAGGATATTATTGCCCGCTTGCTTCGTGCCCGTTATGGTTGGGAGGATGTGGACGAAAACATTTTGAGCGATTTGGGTCGGGAGACCATCCGATTAGAGCGGGCGTTCAATTGGCGGGCTGGCTTCACCACTGCAGACGACCGCTTGCCTGAGTGGATGACGCGCGAGCCTGTGCCACCCACGGGCGCGGTGTTTGATGTGCCCGAGGAAGATTTGGACACGATTTTCGATGGTTTATAAGCCGTACCCACCGCACTTCCTTCGCTCGTCCACAGGGGAGCGAAAGGAGCGCTGCTTGCCGAGGCGCATTTTGCGAGCCCCCTTCTAAGAGGAAGGGGGCTTTACGCTGAGGCGCCCTGTTGTTGGCCCTTGGTGCATTCGCAATTTTCCTTAGATGTCATCTGAGGTTACAATATACCTATGACCACCACCCGCAAAACCACGCGTCGGGCGTTTCTTCTCCGCTGGGGCTGTGCCCTTACCGCGGCTGTGGCTGTGTTGTGGAAGGCGTTTTGGCTTTGGCAGGGCGCTTTCCCTTTCAACAGCGATGAGGCCGTGGTCGCGCTGATGGCGCGGCACATCCTTGCGGGTGAGCGCCCCACCTTTTTCTACGGCCAGGCCTACATGGGCAGTTTGGATGCCTTCCTGGTAGCCGGTGGTTTCGCGTTGTTTGGCACAAAGGTGTGGGTAGTGCGTTTGGTGCAGACCATCCTCTACGCGGGCACGGTTATGCTCACGTGTGCCCTGGCGCGACGGTTGTTCGACGCGCCCGAAGCAGGCTGGGCCGCGGGGCTGTTGATGGCCATCCCCACAGTGAACATGACCCTTTACACCACGGTTTCGCTGGGAGGGTACGGCGAGGCCATGCTTTTGGGCACCGCGCTGTTGCTGTTGGCTGTGCATCCTTGGGGCGAGCGGCCCTGGGGCGCGCTGGCATGGGGCCTGTTGGCTGGGCTGGGCGCGTGGGTGCTGGGCCTGACGCTGGTGTACGCCGCGCCCGCGGGGCTGTATTTGCTCTGGCGGTGGCGGCGTTTGCCCTGGCGGCAGAGGTTGGGAAGGTTGGGGCTGGTGGTGCTTGGCGGTTTGCTGGGCGCGTGGCCGTGGTGGTGGTATGGCTTTCGGCATGGCTGGGCCGCGCTTTTGAAGGAACTTACCGGTAGTGCCGTGGCTGTGCCTTCGGGCGGCTTCCCCCAGCGGTTGCTGACGCTCACTGTGTTGGGTTTGCCAGTGATTATGGGCGTGCGCCCGCCGTGGGATGTGGGCCTGCTGGCCGCGCCGCTGGCTGTGGGGGTGTTGGTGGCTTTCCTGGCTTTGCTTTTGGCAGCCTGGCACGTTCGCCGGCAGTGGCGCCCGGCCTGGTGGCTGCCTGTGGGCGTGATAGCGGTCGTGTTCGCGGGGTTCCTGCTGACACCTTTTGGCAATGACCCTTCGGGCCGTTACTTCCTGCCTGTGACGCAGATGGTGTTTGTGGGGTTCGGTGGGCTGGCCGCACATTTCCGCTGGCGGAAATACCCGCTGGGGTGGTGGCTGGTGGCGTTCCTGGTGCTTTATTTTGGGGTGAGCACCGCCCAGGCCGCGGCTAATCCTTACCGCCTGACCACGCAGTTTGCCCCGGATGCGCGGGTGCATCCGGGCGACGAGGCGCGCTTGATCGCGTTTCTGGAAAGCCACGGCGAAACGCGAGGTTACACCACGTATTGGGTGGCTTATCCGCTGGCGTTTTTGTCAGACGAAACCTTGATTTTCGTGCCTCGTTTGCCCTATCATCGGGATTTTCGCTACACCCCTCGGGATGACCGCTACCCGCCTTACGATGCGATGGTCGCGGCTTCCCCTCGGGTGGCTTACATTACCGTGACGCATCCACCCCTGGATGCCTGCTTGCGGGAAGGTTTTCAGCGGGCTGGCATCACCTGGAAGGAAGCCGTCATTGGCGATTATCGGGTGTTTTACGACCTGAGCCGGCCAATTGCCCCAGAGCAGGCTTTGGCCGCGTGTGAGCAGTGAGGATGTTATGGAAAACAAAAGGGTCGTCGAACGTTTGGCCGCGGTGCTAACCATGCTTCTGGTGTTGGGCATGGCCGCGCGTTACACCATTGCACCGGATTCGTGGTGGCACCTGCGCGCGGGCGCGTGGATTTGGGAGCATCGCGCCTTGCCTGGCGTGGATCATTTTTCCTACACGCGAGTGGGCGAGGCGTGGCACTATCCGGGCTGGCCAATGGAACTGGTGATGCTGGCGCTGTATCGCCTGGGGGGCTTGGGCGCGCTCAATTTGGGCACCGCGCTGACGGTTACCCTGACCTGGGCGGTAGTTTGGAAAACCATAGACGCGTTCCTGCCCGCGGGCGAGGGGCCGGTGCATCCCTTGCTCAAGGCAGGGGTGGTCACTTGGGCGGCCGCGGCTTCGGCAGTGTATTGGGCTGCTCGGCCCTATTTGCTCACTTTTCTGCTTTCGGCTGTTTTCCTGGCTGTGCTTGCGCGCTGGCGTCGTCGTGGCGGGCGGCTGATTTGGGTGCTGCCTTTGCTCATGGTGCTGTGGGTGAATGGGCACGGTGGTTTCATCATGGGCTGGATTTGGTGGGGTGTGTATTGGGTTGCGGCTGTGGGGCGGTGGTTGGTGGCGCGTTGGCGCCAGGGCCAGGAAGCCGCGAAAGCGGCTTGGCGACGGCTCTTGTCTCTGACCGCGGTGGGCGGCGCGCTGGTGGTGGCCGTGGCTGTCAACCCGTATGGCATGGAGATGTATGCTTACCCCTGGAAGACCATCAGCATGCAGGCTTTGCACCAGATTGCCGAATGGCAGCCCCCCGATTTTTCCCAGCCTGAAACCTGGCCGTTTTTGGCTTTGCTGGTGGCGTTGATGGTGGTGTTGGGCCTTTCGGCCCGGCGTATGCGGGCTGAAGAAGCCTTTTTGACCGCGGGCATGTCGCTGATGGCGCTAACCGCGGCCCGCAACATTGCTTTGTTTGCCGTGGCCTTGGCGCCGGTGATGGCGCGCCACGCCGAAGCCCTGCGCCGCGACGTTGTGGCCTGGTTGCCCAAGCGCGAGCCGCGGACCACGCCCATCCACCGCAAGGTCAATTTGGCTTTGGTTGGGCTGGCCGCGTTTGTGGCCTTTGCCAAGGCAGGGGTGATGGCCTTGCCTCAAGTCAACGCAGTGCTTACTGCCCAAACTTTCCCCGTGGCCGCGGTGCAGTATCTTGAAACCGAACATCCCCCTGGGCGGCTTTTCAACGATTACAATTGGGGCGGTTATTTGCTGTGGGCCGCGCCCGATTATCCGGTGTTTGTGGATGGCCGCACCGACCTCTACGGCGACGACATTATTGAGCAGTGGTTGAGGGTGATGGCCGCTCAGCCGGGTTGGCAGGCTGTGTTGGATTATTGGGACGTGCGCCTGGTGCTGGTGCGACCTGAGGCGCCGTTGGCCTCTGCTTTGCCCAACGAAGGCTGGCACGTCCTCTATCAGGATGATTTGAGCGTGCTCTATGGCCGCTAAACTTGCAACGGGAGTGCTTATGGATGCTGCATTACGCCGCGAATTGATTGCCTTTTTGGAGCAGTTCATCACCGAAAACAAACGCACGCGCATTGCCGAGGTCATTCAGTGGCGTACTCGCTATGTGACCTTGATGTTGGAAGATATTTACCAATCGCAAAACGCGAGCGCAACCCTGCGCACCGCGGAAATTTTGGGCGTGCAGGATGTTTACATTGCCGAAAACTGGAACCGATACAAGGTCAACCCCGATGTGGCTTTGGGCGCGCAAAAATGGATTGATTTGCACCGCTTCCGCTCGCCCGTGGGCGAAGCCGACCCGGAAGCCCTGGACGCCCTGCACGACATGCCAGACGCGTTTCCTGCCACCGCGGCCGCGATGGATGCCCTGCGCAGGAAGGGCTATCTGCTGGTGGCAACCACGCCTCATACTGACGCGTGGGGGTTGGACGACATCCCCCTGGATCGCCCCTTGGCCTTCTTGTTTGGCAACGAGCGGGAAGGCTTGAGCCCCTACGCGCTCCAGCACGCGGATGCGCATTTGCGTTTGCCCATGTACGGCTTTACCGAGAGTTACAACATCTCGGTGAGTGTGGCCATTACCCTTTCTCATGTCATTGAGGCTTTGCATCGCTCAGATGCGGCGTGGCGTTTGAGCGAAGAGGAGCGCGATATCTTGATGTTGCGCTGGTATCGGCGCATTGTGGGGCGCCCCGAGGCTTTGGAAAGGGCGTTCTATCGCCGTCGTGGTTTGACGCCCCCTGAAGACCTCCTGGAAGAAAACCAAAACCCCGACCAATAAAGGTCGGGGTTTTTGGCTGGGGGCGGAGGACTCGAACCTCCACATACGGATCCAGAGTCCGCTGTCCTGCCGATTAGACGAGCCCCCAACAGCGGGCGTTATTCTACCACAGGGCTGTGAGGGCGTCCAGTTTTTTGAGCGTAGAAATTTGGGGCGGGCTGAGGTTTTATTGCACGTGAAGCAGGGTTTTGCCCTCAGACCACAAGTCTTCCAGGCGGTAATAATCCCGCAAATCGGGGGCAAAAATATGAACGACCACTTCGCCAAAATCCAGGAGCACCCATCCGGACCGGGCGGTGCCTTCCACGCGGCCGTGGGCTTTGAGGTCACGGCCTGCCCGCAGGGCTGCCCGCGCCAGTGCGTCGATCATCCGGTCGCTGGTGCCTGAGCAGATGACGAAGTAGTCGGCAAAAGGCGCTAAGTTTTGAATGTCCAACAACAAGATGTTTTCGCCCTTGTGTTCTTCCAGGGCATCCACAATGTGGTGAGCCAGAGATAATGCGTCCAAAGGACCTCCTTGCATCTGGGATGGGGGAGCGCCTCACGCGATGGCAGGAGGCGCGTCAGGGTTGAGGGGCGTTGTAAACAAGCGAGTGTAAACCGCGCCTTCGGGGCGAAGGTCGCTGCGATAAAGGTGAACTTCGGTCACGCGGGTGCTTCCTAAAAAGCCAACGGTAGTTTCTTGCAAAATGCGGCTGATATCGCGCACTTGTGCGCCGCTGGCGTTGCGCGAAACACGCCCCAGGGTGAGGTGGGGTTGGAAGGGGCGCTGTTCGCGCGCGTACCCCAGGCGAGCCGTGGTTTGGTCAATGCCGCGCTGGAGCGCCAACAGTTCGTTGGGCGCTTCGATGCCTACCCAAATGACCCGCGGGCGGCGCATGTCGGGGAATGCGCCCAGGGTGCCCACGCCAAATTCAAAGGGGCGATGGGTGCCTACTTCCCCAGCCAGCAGGTCGGTCAGCAAGCGCAAATTGTGCTCGGAAACGTCGCCCAAAAACTTCAGCGTGAGGTGGATGTTTTCCGGTGGCACCCAGCGGATGGGGTAGTCTTTGAGTTGTTGCTGAAGTTTGTGAGAGACCTGAGAGAGACGCTTGCGGACGTCGTCGGGGAGGTCAATGGCGATGAAAGCGCGAATGACGTTCATGTAAACCTCGTTACGGCACGGCTTACGCCGCGGCAAGCACTTTTTCTACCGCGGCTTTGATTTCGGAAAAGGTCACAGGCTTGGTGAGATACAGGTTAGCACCCGCAGAGAGCCCTTCCTCAATGGCGTCGGGGCTGCTTCTGGCGGAGAGAATGATGACCGGCAGGTTGTGCAGGGCGTGGTCTCGGCGAATGTAGCGGAGCACTTCCAGGCCGGAGATGTCAGGCATCATGACGTCCAAAATCACCACGTCGGGGTGGTGGTTTTGAAAGCCAAAAATGGCTGTTTGCGCACCGTGATACATGCGGACAGTGTAGCCGTTGAGGCGCATCATTTCTGCCAACATTTCGGCAGTGGCTGGTTCATCTTCGACGATGGCAATTTCAACGGGCCTGGCAGGTGGCATGATGCTGTACTCCTCGCACGCACATGTGTGCCCCGAATTGACGGAAAAGAAAATAGAAAAACCTGCGCGGCTTTCTGATAGAATGCCGCTCGGCTTTGTTACACTTTAGCATAAAGTGAGGGGGATTGCAAGGGGCGATTTCTCTGATGTTCGGACGTGAGTTAGGACAATAAAGGGGAACCTCCTAGTAAAGTATTTAGAGAGAACAAATTACGAAGGAGGCTCCCCATGTATAAGTATAAAGGCATTTCTCTGGAACGATTTACCCGCTATCTGTTTGACCACCCCCGCGAGGCCCGCCAAGCCGCTGAAATCCTCGCCGCTATCTTGCGCGCCCGCTCTGCCCGCTTAACCGAAATCGCTTCTCAGATACGCGGCTCGTTGGATGCTGCCTACAAACGCCTCCAACGTTTCCTGCAATCCACCGATCCGCGGACCATCTTGTGGCGTTTATTACCCGATG
>JAADCW010000163.1 GCA_013154225.1 Chloroflexota bacterium | reverse complement strand
AAGCGTGAGCGCGCATCTACACCATATTTATTCGTTAGGCTATTCTACACAATTCATTCCCCCTGCCTCTTACGTCGCGCTCGCAGTATCGTAATCCCCCCATAGCACCCCACCCCATCCCACGGGAGGCTGCTTTAGCGAAGGCAGCCATCCCACTACTGGAGCGCGCCGTGACATATAAACGACTGCTGCTGACCCTACTCTTTTTCACCGCGATCTTTACCTTAGCACCCTTTGCACGCCCTGCTCAGGCCCAAGACAACACCATAGCCATTTCATGGGAGGATTTAGGCTTAGGCACCAAAATCCGTTTTCGTGGTGCCGTCATCTCTCAGGATGTTTTTGTTCCCATCCCCGCTGGCTTAAAGCCTCAAAGCATCCAAGGCAAAATGTATATCTCGCCAGACGTGACCGGCGGTTTCCTTGAAGTCCGCAACCGGGACCGCTTGTTAGGCACGTACCCATTGGAAGACCTTCCCAAGGAAATCACCATACCTTTAGGAAGCGCACAAGTTGAAGGTGATCTTCTGCCGCTAACTTTTATCGTTCGCCTACATAGCGCAGAAGACATCTGCATTGGGGGCTATGCCGGTCGCTGGATGGAAATCACAAACCCAATCGTCCACTTCCAAGGCACTCCCCAGGCTCCCCAGACCGTGGGGAGTTTTCTTCCCAACGTCCTGCATCAACTTTACATTGCTGTGCCTCAAAACCCCACTGCGGCAGAAGCCCAGGCCGCGCTCACCCTTAGCACCGCGCTCAGCCGCAAATATCACGCGCCAGGGTTAGAAGTGCATATTCTCACCCTGGATGAGCAAGGCCGTGTTCCCAAGCCCAAAGACGCGTCCTTGCTTTTCAGCCGCATTATTGCCATCCAGGAAACCGAAGACGCCAAAGCACGCGTTGCCCTGAAAAAAACTGCTTACGGTCTTCCTGTGCTGTGGCTGACGGGGTCGGCCCAAGAAATCGAAACCCAAAGCCAGTGGTTGGTTAACGAATGGGCACGCGCGGCCCAGGCCGCCACGGTGGACGGCATCGACATGGTGCTGCCCCAAGAAGTAGGGCGCTCCATTGTGCTGTTAGCCGACCTTCAGCCACAAGGTTGGTCTGTCGAGGGCCTTGGGCAATTAGACCTTCCCTTCCATTTCTCCCAGGCAGACCTTGGAGGGCCGGTCAAAGGCCTCACCCTCCACGTTGCAGGCACATACACGCCTTTGCAACCTAACGCCCAAGCCTCACTTTCCATTTATTTCAACGACGGTTTGGTTTCTTCCCAAATCCTTGATCAAAGCGGCAAATTTGATTTTCGCATCACCTTACCCAACATGCTCCTTCAGCGCGACAACACCCTCATCGTCCGCTTTGTCTATACCCCACCCAACGGGAATTGCCCCTTAGGCGCCCACCCCTTTGCCGCAACCCTGGATAAAGGCTCCTACCTGGCTGTTTCCCTGGGCGATCAGGAAACCACAGGCTTTGAACGCTACCCGCAAACCCTGGTGCCTGAGTTTGTCGTCGCGTTGGATCCCATTGACGTGGACACCCTGCAAGCCGCGGTGGCGCTCACCAGCGAATGGCAGCGCATGAGCCGCCGTCCACTGCAGCCGCAACTGCTGCCTTGGGAAGCCGCGGTCACCTCGCCCAAACCTGTAGTACTCATCACCCGCCAAGCCCAACGGGCCGACGAACTCCACGCGCCCGTACGCGCCGAACCATTTCGGGTGCTGGACACCAACGGGCGTGAAATCTTCCGCTTTGACCTGCCAACAAAATTAGCCGTGGCCGAGACATTCCCTCAACACGGCCGCGACGTCTTCTTGATTGTTGCGCCTTCCCCACGCCAACCCACGCAAGTGGCCGACGCGGTGCTCCAGGCACCTAACGGCTGGTATGGGCTTCAAGGCGATACCCTGGTCATCTCCGGCAGCGACAACCCCGTTGCCCTCAACGTCCAAGGGGAAGGGGTCCGCATTGAGCCGCTGGCTTCCACAGGGGAAACATGGTGGCGCCGCTGGCTGCCTGCGTTCTATCTGGGGGGCATCTTGCTGATTTTGCTGGCAGCAGCCTGGCTGTATCCGCGCTTGGTACGACGGGGTGTCGGTTCCAGCGAGAAACAATCATAGAGGCCCTACACCTCCCGTCGGAGTACGCCATGCCTACGCGCCGCCTGGGTGAGCAACTGCTCGCCTTAGGAATTATCACAGAAAAAGATCTGGAACGAGCCCTCGCGTGGCAAAAACGCACTGGCGAGCGGCTGGGGCGTATTCTCATCGCGCTGGGTGCGGTGCGGCGCCGCGATATGTACCACGCGCTGGCGACCTTATGGGGTATTCCCTTTGTGGATCTCACCCAACGCCTCCCCGATCCCGAACTGGTGCAAAAATTCGACCCTGAGCGCTTTGTTCACGATAGTTTCATTCCCATTGAGCAAAAGGGCAACGTGGTGGAAGTAGCCACAGCCGAGGCCCCCAGCGACCGCGTGGTGGAATACATCCAATCCGTCTTGGGCCCTGTGGAGGTCCGTTTCCTGGCCACCACGGAATGGGATATTGACTATGCCATTCGCGCCACCTTGCGGGAGTGGGTGCTGGATTTGGCCACCTATGGCCTCTACTACCGCCACCCTGAGGAATGCGCCTACACCGTGCTCACGCGCTCGCAGTTCATCGCGCTGGTCATTGGCGCGCTTTCGCTGGTCGCGCTGCTGTATTTCTACCCCCGCCCCACGGCCATTGCCATCAACTTGCTCATCAATTTTGCCTTTTTGGCCGGCATTGTTTTCAAATTCGTGATTGCCTTGGCCGGGGCGTCTGCCGAGCGCCTGGAACCTGTCACCCAAGAGGAAATTGACGCGCTTAAAGATGAAGAACTGCCCCACTACACCATCCTGGTGCCGGTGTACAAAGAGGCCAACATCATCGCTAAATTGATGAACAACCTCCGCGCGCTGGATTACCCTCCCGAGAAACTGGAAATTCTCCTTCTGCTGGAAGAAAACGACACCGAAACCATCGAAGCCGCGCGGGCAGCACGCCCCCCCGAAACCGTGACTTTCGTCATCGTGCCCGATGGCAAGCCCAAAACCAAACCCAAAGCCTGCAATGTGGGGCTGTTTTTTGCCCGCGGTGAATATTTGGTGATCTACGACGCGGAAGACCGCCCAGATCCTGACCAATTGAAAAAAGCCGTTGTTGCCTTTCGCAAAGGCCCTGAGAATTTGGCCTGCGTTCAAGCCGCGCTCAACTATTTCAACGCGGAAGAAAACTTCCTCACCCGTATGTTCACGCTGGAATATTCCTACTGGTTCGACTACATGCTCCCCGGCCTGGACAAACTGCGCCTTCCCATCCCCCTGGGCGGCACCAGCAACCACTTCCGCACCGACGTGCTCCGCGAATTGGGCGGCTGGGACCCCTTCAACGTGACCGAAGATGCGGATTTGGGCATCCGGGCCGCGGCCCAAGGTTATACCGTAGGCGTGATCAACTCAACCACCTATGAAGAAGCCAACAACCATCTGGGGAACTGGATCCGCCAGCGCTCCCGCTGGATCAAAGGCTACATGCAAACCGTGCTGGTGCATACCCGCCACCCCATCGAACTGGCCCGCAACGTGGGCCTCCGCAATCTGATTGGCTTCATCATGCTCATCGGCGGCACGCCCATGACTTTCCTGGCCGCGCCGCCCCTTTGGCTCATGTACGCGGGCTGGCTTGTCACCCGCTCCCACGGTTTTGACTTCCTCTTTCCCCAAGGCATCCTTTACCTCAGCCTTTTCAACCTTCTGCTGGGCAACGGCCTGATGGTGTACCTCAACATGTTGGCCGTGTTCAAACGACGCTATTACCACCTGCTGCCCTTTGCCTTGCTCAACCCTGTTTACTGGATTTTCCACTCCATCGCGGCCTACAAAGCCTTATGGCAACTCCTTACCAAGCCCTTTTATTGGGAAAAAACCATCCACGGTATCACGCGAGTAACCGATGAATCCTCCCCACCTTCCACCTAAGCGCTGGCCTAAGGTCGTCTTTGCCCTTCTGCTTGCTCTGCCCATGGCGGGGCTGGCGTGGCTTGCCTCGCGAAATTTGTTTTTGAGCAATTTACACGCCCATCTGGTTTCCAAAGCCCTTATCGCCATCAGCCGCGGCCATTTGGAATTCATTGGCTTTTCCTACCCGCCGTTTCCTTTTCTGCTCACCGCGGTTCATCCCACCACGCTCACCCCTTCCCTTTGGGCTGCGCTGGCCAGCGGCGTCTTGCTCTGGACACTCTGGGAACAACTTAGCGACATTGAAGTCCCAGTCATCCTGCGGGCCGCTCTGGTGCTGGTATTCGTTGCGCCTGCACCCACAGCCTTCCTACTGACGCAATCTCTCAACGGCGCGTTTTCCCTGATGTTTTACGCGTTGGCGTGGCGCTCTTTCCTGCGTTTTATCAAGGAACGCCTCACCTGGGCTGGGTTTAACGGCGGTTTATGGCTGGGCATTGCTTTTTTCTTCAACGTCTATGCCCTCTTTTGGGGAATTTTGTACGCCGCGAGCACGTTTTTACTCTACCGCCTTTACCACACGGCCAAACAGCGTGAAGAACGGCAAACCGTGTGGGCTATGGGGTTCATCCTCATCTTCCCCCCGCTGCTGACCTTTAGCGCCTGGAGTTATCTAAGTTGGATTTTCACGGGCTCGCCCCTGCAATTTCTCAAAGACCCCAGCGGGCCGATTTATGCCTTTTTCCGCCCCAACGCCGCGAGCACCTACACCCTTTGGCAAGCCGCCAAACTCACCGCTGTTGACCTGTTCCGCCTGCCTGTGGTGTGGGTGGCGGGCATCCTCTGCGCTTTGGATTCATGGATTTGGGGCGCGGTTTACGCGCTCATTATCGTGGGCATCACCCTGATGCGCTCTTGGGGCTTTGTGTATCCCGAAGCCCTGGCCCAAGGCACGTTCATGATCATGGTGCTTATGGCCCTTCCCACACGCCTTACCCGTCCCAGGCGCATACTCCTCGCCCTGGCCGTGGTGCTGCAAGCCATCCTGGTGGTGCTCATGCCCTCCCGCACGCCCGAAGTTCGTGCGTGGCAAAACGCGCTCACAGCCGATCATCCTGCAGTGCAAGACCAACTCGAAGAGGCCATTGCCCAACAACTGGCCAAAGCCCCCCGTCACAGCATTCTAGCCGACGACCGTAATGCCTACCGCTTCATCGCGCGAGGCCACACAGCTGAACCTTATTTGCTTCCCATGGATGCTACTTACACCACCGCAGTGGTCAACCCTCAAGAATATGTTTCCTATGTGCTGGTAGCAGAAAAACAGACCCCGGGCGAACCCTTGGGCACCCGCTACGCCTATCAAGCTCCGCCTGGCTTTGTGCTCTCTGCCACGTGGCCCGGATGGCGGCTCTATCGCCGCAAAGACGCGCCGCCTTTGCTCAGCCTTTCCGCGCCTTGAAGCAGTGGAATAGAATTGCGGAATGAAGCATTGTCAAAGCGTTTGAGCGCGTGGGGTATAATTGTTCCCCCACCCCACGCATTTTAAGAGAGAGGAGAGATTTCTATGCACTATCGTCGCTTAGGCCGTTCTGGTATCAAAGTCAGCGAAATTTCCTACGGCGCTTGGGTAACTTTCGGGAACCAATTGAGCGTGGCCGAGGCCCGAGAACTCATCCACATGGCCTACGACCACGGCATCAATTTCTTTGACAACGCCGACATCTACGCCCGCGGCCAGGCCGAAATCATCATGGGCAAGGCCATCGAAGGCATCCCTCGCGAAGCCCTGGTGCTTTCCAGCAAAGTTTTCTGGCCCACCATGCCCGGCCCCAACGGCCGTGGCCTTTCGCGCAAGCACATCATGGAATCCATCCATGCTTCTCTGCGCCGCCTCAACACCGACTATCTTGACATCTACTACTGCCACCGCTTCGACCCCGACACCCCCGTTGAAGAGGTCGTTTACACCATGAACATCCTCATCCAACAGGGCAAAATTCTGTATTGGGGCACGTCGGAATGGACAGGCGCGCAGATCGTGGAAGCCATCGGCATTGCCCGCCAACACCATCTCATCCCGCCCACGGTGGAACAACCGCAATACAACATGTTCCATCGCCGCCAGGTGGAAATTGACCTCGCACCCGTGGCGCAGAAATTCGGCATTGGCCTGACCACGTGGAGCCCGCTGTATTCCGGCATTCTTACGGGCAAATACAACAACGGCATCCCCGAAGGCAGTCGCGCCGCACTGGAAAATATGGCCTGGATCCGCGACCGCATCACCCCCGAAGTCATTGCCAAGGTCAAAGCCCTGGAAACCGTCGCCAACGAACTGGGCATCACCACCGCTCAGTTGGCCATTGCCTGGCTGTTGCGCCGCAAAGATGTTTCCAGCGTTATCACCGGCGCCAGCCGCCTGGAGCAATTGAAAGAAAACCTGGGCGCGGCAGAAGCCGTGGAAAAACTGAACGACGAAATCTTGGAACGCATTGAAACCATTTTGGACAATGCGCCGGAGGATTAGCCATGAGCCGTTGGAGCGCCATTCGCAAAGCCAAAGCCTGGCTTGATCGCCAGCCGGTTTATCTGGATACCGAAACCACCGGGCTGGGGCCTGAGGCTGAAGTCATCGAAATCGCCATTGTGGATGCCGATGGCCGCCCCCTGCTCGACACCTTGATCCGTCCCCAGGGCGAAGTGCCCGAAGACGCCTCTCGGGTGCACGGCCTCACCACCGCAATGCTTCAAGGCGCACCCACTTGGCCCCAGGTATGGCCGCAAATTCAAGCCGCCTTGGCTGGACGGCTGGTGCTCATGTACAACGCCTCCTACGACCTCCGCGTCATGGAACAAACCGCGGCCCGCTATGGCATGACCTTTGACATCCCCGGCGCAGAATTTGGCGACCTGCTGGAACTCTACTCCGAATACAAAGGCGTGCGCGGTCAAGAAGGCGACCTGCGCCGCTGGCGCCTGGAACAAGCCGGCCGCGAACTGCAAATTCCCATTCCCAACAGCCACCGCGCCTTAGACGACACCTTGCTGGCGCGGGAAGTCCATCGCAAAATTGCCAACGAACCCCTGCCGTGGGGCTAACCATGCGAAGACCATCGCGCTTTCTCGTTGCCCTTTGGTTTGTGCTGACCCTGCTTCCTCTGCCTGCCCTGCTCAACCAGCGTGCGCCTGGCTGGAGCGGCATTGCTTTTCTGCTTCAGGTGGTGCTCTTTTTGGGCGTGGGCTACTTAGGCAGCGGCAGCTTAGGGTACGGCACAGCCCTGGTCAGCACCATGGTTTTGGGGCTGGGGCAACTGACCCTCCGCAGGGTGTGGCTGGGCAATTGGGGATTCTGGTGGGCTACCCTGGGCATTGACCTGGCCGCCGCGTTCGTCGGCGCGCTGCTCTGGCGCTGGCGGGAAGAGCACTACGGTGCGGATTTCCACTTTGACCTCATCGCACCGTGGTATGAGCGCCTCATCCATCCCCAAGATCCCACCCGCCTGCTGGAAGCCCTCCAACTCACTCCGGAAAGCCGCGTGCTGGATGCAGGCGGCGGCACTGGCCGCGTAGCTCAATTCCTCCAGCCCGCCCAACAGCTGGTGGTGGCCGACCTTTCGGTGGGCATGTTGCGCTATGCCAAAGAAAAACCCGGGGTGCAGGCCGTGGCCGCGCTTACTGAGCAACTGCCCTTTCCGCCGGCCACGTTTGACCGCATCGTGATGGTGGACGCCCTTCATCACGTCTTCCAGCAGGAAAAATCTG
The DNA here is from genome assembly GCA_013154225.1 of Chloroflexota bacterium. Lineage (GTDB taxonomy): Bacteria > Chloroflexota > Anaerolineae > Anaerolineales > DRMV01 > DRMV01. The sequence continues at coordinate 549 of JAADCW010000163.1, read as the reverse complement.
TGCAGGAACTCTGGCGCGTGCTCGCGCCGGGCGGACGGCTGATCATCGAAGAACCCGACTTCAACTTGCCCATCATCAAAGCCCTGGCCCTGGGCGAGAAAATCCTGCTAATGCGCTCGCATTTTCTCAAACCCGAAGAAATCGCGGCCCTGCTTCCCCCTGAAGCCCACGTGGAAATCACATCCCAAAGCGGCATGGCGCACATCATTGCCACCAAAACCTGAGGCACATGGTGCCAAGGGAGCGGGCAACCGCCGTCAAACCGCGCCGTTGACGACGGGGGGGCATCCCCCAAAGCAGGCGCGCCAGCGTCAGGAAGCCTCGCAAAACATCCAAACAACCCACAACCGCCCTCGGCGTACCGAGGGCGGTTGTTTTTGGCGTTTTTTGCGTACAAACAGGCGTTATTCCCACTGGGCAGCCAGGCCAAGCAGGCCGGGGCCAAAGTGCACGGCCAACGCAGGCCCAAAATCCACCACCAGGGGCTCTTCTTCAAAGCCCAGGGCTTCCGCGGCTTCCTTGGCCCAGGCTGTAGCCTTTTCCTCAATC
>JAADCW010000144.1 GCA_013154225.1 Chloroflexota bacterium | reverse complement strand
TAGGCAAAGTGATGCTAAACACCACCGAAATCACACCCAAGAGCACGATTACCGCCAGGGCGATGGTCCACCACATGGACGGGCTTTTATCTAACGCGTGGATGATGGCGCCAATGCCAATGATGGGCGCGTAAAACACCATTCGCACCAGCATCATGGTTGCGGTTTGAATTTGGGTAATGTCGTTAGTAGCCCGTGTGATGAGCGAAGCTGTGGAAAAGCGGTCGAATTCCGCGCCCGAGAAGTGCATGACTTTGGCAAAAAGCGCATGCCGCAAATCACGCGCCAACCCCGCGGCAATGCGTGCGGCCAGATACCCCACGCTAATGGTCGCTATCGCGGCAATAAGGGCAATCAACAACATCAGCGCGCCGGTGTGCAGAATGTAGTCGTTTTGAATCTTGGCCGTATCCACGCCCAGCGCGTCATATTCTGCCTTGACCGCCCGGGTTGCGGCCTGCAACAGGGCTTTTTCGCCGCCAATGGCCTGGAAGCGCTCGGTCATGGCCTGGCTGATTTCATCCCGTTTTGAGGCCGGCATCTTGGCCAACATGGCAAACAAATCTGTGTCGGGCGGCACCTTGGAGAGGTCAAACTCCGCATTGGGCATCAGTTGCTTGGCTTCTTCGGGGTTTTCCTCAATGCGCTGAATCCCATAAACCATCAACAGCCCTTTGCCCATAAGCGGCTCCAGGCGGTCAATGACTTCGGGCGAAGCATCCTTGAGCACATAAATGGGCTCTTGCTGCACCAGGGGATACTTGTCTTGCAAGGCTTGGGCTTCTGGCGTGTTGGGTTCAACCAAACGATAATGCGCCAGAATTTCCTTTTGATCTTGCTCAGGGATGAACAAGGCAAGGTGCTGCATGGTGGTTTCACGCATGGCTTCTGGCACAGCCCGCTCAATGCCCCCTTGCTGAATGCCCACGTTGACAATGCGGGACATGTAATCGGGCAATGTCAGGTCAGCATCGGCCTGCACAAAGAGCAAGGCAATGGCCAACACCACCAACAGCACAAAAGGCTTGAGATATTTGACGATTCGTACCATAAAGCAGGCTCCCTCAAGATTTCTCAAAATGAGATGGCGTCGAAAAACTTTCCGACGAACGCATCTTAGTCAACAGCAGGTTCAACGCCTCGGTCACCAGCGCGGTCTCTTGAGGCGATAGCATTTTCGTGACCTCGTCAAACATCGCCTGGCGAGAAGGGGTGATCTCCGCGAGGACCTGCTGGCCTTCTTCTGTTAGCGAAAGCCGCTTGTTGCGGCGGTCGCGTGGATTTTCTTGCCGCAACACATAGCCTTGCTGAACCAACCGATCCAGCATTTGGCTCGCGGCCGCATTGGAAACCCCCAATGCCTTGGCCAAGTCGGAAATGTTGCATTCCCCTTGGCGGTGAATGTAGCGCAGGGCAAAGACCTGGGTCATCGAAAGCCCTTGCTCCCGCACCCGCTGCCAGAACACATGCATGGATGACTGAAGCAATTGCCCCAGCACCTCATGCAACATTGCTCGCAGTTCTTGCGTTTCCTGCGCTGCCCCATCCGACGGCATAATTAACTCCTCTAAAAATATAAGTCAGCCTAAATAATACCACGATCCCTTTGCATGTCAACACTTCCGCCGCGAATCAAAACCCACCAAAGCGCGCCATCCCCCAACATTCCTACGCCCCAAAGCCTAAAAACAAGATCCGATCTTTAAAAAACTTCACGGTCCGTCCACCACACCCCACAGCAAAAAGGGTATAATCTGAGTATGGCGTTCCGTTTCTATCAACCCGTCGAAGTGCGCTACAGCGACTTAGATACCCAAGGGCACGTCAACAACGCTCGCTACCTCACCTACATGGAACAGGGACGCGTGGGGTATCTGACCCATTTAGGGCTCTGGAAACCCCGCACCATGCCCGATGTAGGCATCATCCTGGCCGAAATTCGGGTGACATTCAAGCGCCCAATCCTCTTTGGCCAACCTGTACGAGTAGGGCTGCGCGTGCCTCGGTTGGGCAACAAAAGTTTCCCCATGCTCTATCGCCTGGAAGATGCAGAAACCGGCGAACTTCTGGCCACAGGCGAGAGCATCCAGGTTTGCTTTGATTACCGCAACCAACGCACCATTCCCATTCCGCCTTCATGGCGGCAAGCCATTGCCTCCTTTGAAGACATCCCTCCCACCACAGAGACAACCTCATGACTTCATCCCTTCCCACCATTGACCAAAATTTTTTGCAAACCTTTCTCACCGATTTGCTCAACACACCCAGCCCCACGGGGTTTGCCCACCAGGCCATTGACCTCACAGCCCAAACCCTGAAAAGCGTCCTTCCCGAAGGTAGCCAGCGGCTCACCCCCAAAGGTGCGCTGACTGTTCGCTGGGAAGGCGACACCGCCGAAGCCCCTCGAGGCATCACCGCCCACGTAGACGCCCTGGGCGCGGTGGTCAAAGAAATCAAAGCCAACGGCCGCCTGAAACTCAGCCGCGTGGGCAGTTTTCCCTGGAACTTTGTCGAAGGCGAAGGCGTGTGGGTGCATCCCGCACAAGGCGAGGCCGTGCCTGGCACGCTCTTGCTCACCGCGGCCTCGGTGCATGTGTATGGCAAACAGGCCTACGACGCGCCGCGTGACGACGACCACATGGAAGTGCGGCTGGATGCCAAAGTGCATTCTGCAGAAGACGTGCGCGCGCTGGGCATTGAAGTTGGCGATTTCGTCTCCTTTGAACCCCGCGTCCGCTGGCACAACGGCTTCCTACGCTCCCGCCACTTGGACGACAAAGCCGCCGTAGCCTGCCTGGTGGCCGCGGCCAAAGCCCTCCACGATGCGGGCCTGCGCCCAGCCCACACCACATTTTTGCACATCAGCAATTATGAGGAAGTAGGCCACGGCGCGGCCGCGGGCCTGCCTTCCGACCTGGTCGAACTGGTCTCTGTGGACATGGCCGCGGTAGGCCAGGGCCAAACCAGCGATGAATTCCACGCCAGCCTCTGCACCAAAGACAACGGCGGCCCTTACCACTACGGCCTGAGCCAAAAACTGCGCGGCCTGGCCGAGAAATACCAAATTCCTTACAAAGTGGATGTCTATCCACACTACGGTTCTGATGGCGAAGCTGCATGGCGCGCCGGGTTGGAAGCCGCAGTCGCCCTCATCGGCCCCGGTGTTGACGCTTCCCACAACTACGAACGCACCCACATGGAAGCCCTGCTCGCCACCACCCGCTGGATCATTGCCTATTTACTCACGCCCTGATTATCCGCGCCTTGGGGAGCGTACCATGAGCACGCTTACGCACTTAGAATGTCCTGAATGTGGCCGTATTTTTGACCCGGAACAACCGCAAACCTTCTGCCCTGATTGTGAATCGCCGCTCCTGGCACGCTACGACCTCACCGCTGCAGCCGTATCCCTCAGCCCTGAAATCATGGCATCGCGTCCCCGAGGCTTGTGGCGCTGGCACGAAATTCTCCCCGTGCGCGACGCCGCGCACCGCTACACCCTGGGCGAAGGCGACACCCCGCTTTTGCCCACCCCACGCCTGGCCGAACGCCTGGGCGTGCAACACCTCTGGGTCAAAGACGAAGCCCAAAACCCCACGGGCACGTTCAAAGCCCGAGGGCTGGTGATGGCCGTTTCGCGGGCCGTGGAACTCGGCCTGCGGGAATTTGTCATCCCCACCGCGGGCAACGCGGGCGGTGCGCTGGCCGCGTATGCAGCCCGGGCTGGGGCCAAAGCCCATGTTTTCATGCCCAAAGACGCGCCAATGGTCAACAAAGCCGAAGTGCAAGCCGCGGGCGCGGATTTGGTGCTGGTGGACGGCCTCATCAGCGACGCAGGCCGCCTGGCCGCCCAAGAAGCCCAAAAACACGGCTGGTGGAGCGTTTCCACATTCAAAGAGCCCTACCGGGTCGAAGGCAAAAAGACCATGGGTCTGGAAATTGCCGAGGCCTTTGGCTGGCAACTACCCGACGTCATTTTCTACCCCACCGGCGGCGGCACCGGCCTGGTAGGCATGTGGAAAGCCTTTGACGAACTGGAAGCCCTGGGCTGGATTGGCCCCAAACGCCCCCGCCTGGTCAGCGTCCAGGCTGAGGGCTGCGCGCCCATTGTGCGCGCGTTTCACGAAGGTGCGGAGCGCGCCCGCCCCTGGGAAAACGCCCGCACCATTGCCGCGGGCCTGCGGGTTCCCTCGGTTTTTGCCGACCGCCTGATCTTGCGCGCCCTGCGTGAAACCCAAGGTACTGCTGTGGCGGTTTCCGACGAAGAAATTTTGGCCGCCCAGCACCAACTTGCCTCGCTGGAAGGCATCTTTGCAGCCCCTGAAGGTGCCGCTACCCTGGCCGGCCTGCAACGGCTGCTCCGCCAGGGATGGATTCAGCCTGACGAAAAAATCGTGCTCTTCAACACCGGGAGTGGGCTGAAATATGTCAACCTCTAAACCCCTTTCCAACTTCCAAGTACCACCCGAACGGCTCTACGAACTTGCTCGTGAACTCACCTCTGACCTGGAACTCCGCTCTGTACTGCGGCGGGTCATGACCTTTGCCCTGGATACCGTCGGCGGGACCGCTGGCAGCATGGTGGTGCTGGACGAACAAGGCGAGGTTGTCTCCGCGGTCATCCTTCACGCAGGGCGGATGTACGAAAACACCACCATGCAAATGCGTCAGGTGCTGGAACGCGGCCTGGCCGGATGGGTGGCTGAACACCGCTGGCCAGCCCTGGTGCCCGACACCACCAAAGACGACCGCTGGCTGAGCAACCCCTACCCCGGTGAAGAAAGCCGCTCGGCCATTAGCGCGCCTTTGCTGGTCAAAGAACACCTGGTGGGCGTGCTCACCGTTGTGCACCGTGAGCCCAACGCCTTCAACGAACAACATTTGGCCTGGGTGCAGGCCATTGCCGATTTTGCCGGCGCGGCAGTGATGAACGCACTGATGTATGCCCGCAGCCGTCGCCAGGCCCGGCTGATGCGCGTGTGGGCCGAAAGCGCGATGACCATCACCAGCACCCTGCAGGCCGACGAGGTCATTCGCCGCATGCTCCGCCAGGTGGAACACGCCCTGCGGGTCGAAGCCGTGTTGCTGGCCCTGGCCGACGAACATGCGCAAACGTGGGTGGTCACCGATGCCAGCGGCGTGCTGGCCGACCGCTTGCTGGGGCTGCGCCTCCCCGGGCCGGAACACATGGCCCCCACCCAAAACGACGAAGACGCGCCGTGCCCCTCCCTGGAACCCCTCAAGGCCTTCAACACCCGTGCCGTCGCGTGCGCGCCCATGCTCATTGACGACAAAGCCATCGGCGCGCTGATTGCCGTCAACCCGCTGGAAGGCAAGTTTTGCAGCGACATGGAAGACCTGCTGCGCGGCCTGGCCAGCATGGCCAGCACTGCCCTGCGCCACGCACGCCTCTTTGAAGATCTGCGCAGTGCCCACCAGCAATACCGCGACTTATTCAACGATACCCTGGATTGGATTTTCATCACCGATCTGCAAGGCCGCGTAATCGAAGCCAACCGCCAGGCCAAGGTAGATTTGGGCTACACGTGGGAAGAACTGCGCGCAGGCACCCTGCCCATCAGCATGGTGCACACCCTGCCCGAAGACATCCTCCCCGCCAAATTTGAAGACATCCCCAACACCCCACCCATCACCTACGAATCCGAAGTGCGGGCGGCCAATGGGGATTACATCCCTGTGGAAGTCTATGTGCGGCGGGTATCGTTGCAGGGCAAACCGCATCTTCAATGGATTTTGCGCGACATCACCGAGCGCAAACGCCTGGCCACCCTCAAAGACGACCTGCTGGCCATGACCTACCACGACTTGCGCTCCCCCCTGGGCAGCATTGCCATGAGCCTGGAACTGCTCCAGCAGGTCTGCACCAACGCCGACGACCCCACCGTATCCGAACTCTTCTCCATTGCCCTGCACGCGGCCGACCGTCTGCACCGCCTCACATCCAACCTGCTGGACATCCACCGCATCGAAGCCGGGCAACTTCCCCTGGAAATTCGCCCCCTTTCTCCGGCCAAACTGGTCAACGACGCGGCCGAAGCCGTCCAGCCTCAACTGGCCAAATACGAGCACACCCTGGAAAAACAGGTGGAAGACGGCTTGCCCGACGTCCTGGCCGACCACGACATGGTGCGCCGAGTGCTCATCAACCTGCTGGAAAATGCCATCAAATACACCCCCTCAGGCGGGCACATTGTGGTGGGCGCGGCCCGCGAAGGCGAAAACAAAGTGCGCTTCTGGGTTACCGACAACGGCCCTGGCATCAGTGAAGAAGACCAAAAGCGCATTTTCAACAAATACGCCCGCGGCACCCGCTCCCAAGGCAAAGGGCTGGGCTTAGGGCTGGCCTTTGCCCGTCTGGCCATCCAAGCCCACGGCGGCGAAATCGGCGTTCACAGCCGCTTGGGCGAAGGCGCCACGTTCTACTTCACCCTGCCCGTCGCACCACCATCTTCGCAAACCAACCCTTCCTAATTGGAGGCTAAACCGCCCATGCAAGAAATTGCCGACCGTGTTTATCTGTTAGACGATTATCGAGGCATTACCCCTGGCATCATCGTCCGCAAAGAAGGTGTCGTGCTGGTGGACTCCCCGCCCTGCCCACAAGACAGCCGTCTGTGGCGGGCGCGGTGCCGCAACCTCAGCGACACCAACAACAACCTGCTCATTTACCTGGACGCCCACGCCGACCGCACCCTGGGCGCGCGCATGTTGGAAGTGCCTGTGCTGGCGCACGAAGCCACCGTGCAGATTTTCCGCCGCCGCGCGGCCATCTTCCGCGTGCAGGGCGCCTCGCGCGGTGAGGCTTGGGAGCGGTGCGCTCAAATTTCCAACATGCGCTGGACACCCCCTCAAATCGGCATCACCCATCGGCTGGAAATCTATTGGGAAGAAGAGCCCGTGATCGTAGAGCACCACCCTGGCCCCCATCCGGGCGCGCTCTGGGTGCTGGTGCCCGATCGGCGGGTGATTTTCGTGGGCGACACCGTCACCGTCCACCAGCCGCCCTTCCTGGCCCATGCCGATTTGGATGCCTGGCTGGAAGTGCTCGACCTGCTCCTCGCGCCCGATTATCGGGATTTCCTCATCGTGAGCGGCCGCGATGGCCTGGTGCCGGAACCCGCCCTGCACCACATGCGCACCTTCATCCAAACCACGCGCGACCGCCTGACCGCCATGGCAGCCAAAGGCGCCACCCCCGAAGAAGCCGCAGAACTCGCGCCCGAACTGCTGCGCATGTGGGATTTCCCCGTAGAAGTCGAGCCCGAACTGGACGAATTTTATCTGGCCCGCCTGCGCCACGGCCTAATTCGCTATTACACGGCCACCTTCTTCCCCGAAGCCTTAGACGAACCTTCCAACGAGGAAAACTAACATGCCGCAACTTCTGGTCTGGGGCGACCACCCCGAACCGTGGCCGCCTTATCAACCTGCCTACGAACTCACCCGCGGCGACGCGGTTGAAAGTGTCCACAACGCGGCCATCGCGGTGGTGGACGCCCACGGCAACCTGCTGGCTTCCTACGGTAACCCTTTCGTCTTTACGTACCTGCGTTCCTCGGCCAAACCGTTCCAGGCCCTGCCTTTCATCGAAGACCGTGGGCACGAACACTTTGGCCTCACCCCCGAAGAAATTGCCATCATTTGCGCGTCGCATTCCGGCACCGACGAACACGTGCGCGTGGTCAGCGGCATTCAGGCCAAAGTAGGCCTGCAGGAAAGCCAACTGCAGTGCGGCGTGCACCCGCCCTATCATCAGCCCACCGCGGTGGCGTTGCAGTGCCGCGGGGAAGCGCCCACGCCCAACCGCCACAACTGCTCTGGCAAGCACACCGGCATGTTGGCGCAGGCTGTGCTTCACGGCTGGCCTACGGAAAATTACCTTGACCCCGACCATCCGGTGCAGCAGCGCATTTTGCACACCCTGGCCGAGATGAGCGGCCTGGATGCAGAAGCCATCTTGCTGGGCACCGACGGCTGTTCCGCGCCCAATTTTGCCCTGCCCCTCTACCACGCGGCCTATGCCTACGCCCGCCTGGCCGACCCGCGCGGCCTGCCCCAACCCCGCGCGGACGCGCTGGAAACCATCTTTGCCGCGATGACCAGCCACCCGTTCATGGTGGGCGGCCCCGGACGCTTCGACACCCGCTTCATGGAAGCCGCGGGCGGGCGGATGCTTTCCAAAGCCGGCGCAGAAGCCTTCCAGGGCATCGCCCTGCGCGCGGGCACGGTGCCCGGCGTGGAAAGCGGCGTGGGCATTGCCATCAAAATCGCAGATGGCGACGGCA
>JAADCW010000089.1 GCA_013154225.1 Chloroflexota bacterium | reverse complement strand
ACCAAATTTTGGATTTTCATGGCAAACCCTCCACGTAGGGAGATGCCGCGTTGTGGAGATGATGTCCGAAATACAGGATGCTGACCCCCTAGCAATGCTGCCTGGAAGTTCCCAGGGATTATGCAAGTCACCCAGGGATGATGTACAGTGCCCTGGGTGGTTTTACTATAGGAGGAAATGAGTTGTTTGTCAAGCGCGGCATTGGTCCGTTCGTGGGCTGAAGGGGGCGGTTTTGAGGTGGTTCACCCCTCCGGCGTTGGCGTGGGTGTTTCTGGTGTGGGGGTTGCGGTAGGAATCTCGGGGGTAGGTGTTTCGGTGGCTGTGGGTGTTGGTGTAGGTGCTGGTGTGGGCGTTTCGCTGGGGGTAGGTGTGGGCGAGGGAGTGTCTGTGGGAGACGGTGTGGGGGTGGGGGATGGTGTCGGTGAGGGGGTGAAGGTGTTGGTGGGTGTAGGCGTGGGCGAAGGTGTGGGCGTGAGCGTCGGCGTGGGGGTGGCTGTGGGCGGTATGGTAGCCAGTGAGACTGTGAGGGAATTGTTTTCAGGGTTGGGGTCGGCTTCTGCCGCGGTAATTTCGGTTTGCAGGGACGCGGTGGCGACGCCTTGGACCACTTGCGTTTGTACTTGCACCACGACGGAAGCGTTGGGTGCCAGGGTAGGCCATTGGCATGTGATTTGGCGTTGGTCTTCCTGCCAGGTGCAGTTGCCTTGGTCGTCTTCCAAGGTGGTTGCGATCCATCCCAGAGCTTCAGGCAGCGTATGGGTGAGGACGACGTCGTGCGCAATAGAAGGCCCGGCGTTGGTTACCGTCAGGGTATAGACAACCTCGTCTCCAGGCAGGGCCACGGCAGGTAGGTCGCTGAAGGCAATCTGCACGTCGGCTTGGGGCACCAGTGCCACCTGCTGGGACGCGGTATTGTTCTCGGGGTTAGGATCGGCTTCGGCCGCGGCTACGGCGGCTTCCAGCGTTAGGGGCGCTTCGGCATCCAAGGCCACTTGCCCCACCAGGGTGATCTCACCACGTGCGTCCACGCCCAGGCGTTCCCAGCGGCAAGTGACCACCTGATCCGCGGTTTCGCAGGTGCCGCCTTGGGACGCGGTGATGGCGCCAAGGGTCAGCCCCGCAGGGATCGGATGCTGCCATGTGATTTCGGAAGCCTCGCCGGGGCCGGTGTTGACGATTTCGGCCAGATAGGTGATTTCTTCGCCAGGAGCGGCCTGGGTGGGCCCTTGCCAGGTTGTGCTGACGTCGGCGCCGTTGAACACGGTCAGGGACAGAGCCGCTTGGTTGTCGTCGGGGGTGGGTTCCACGAACGCGCCTTGCGCGGCAAACGTAACTTGATATTCGCCTTCCTCTGTCGGGGCTTGCAGGGTCAGGGCAATGGTGGCTGTGGTTTGCGCGGGCAGGGCGTCTAGTTTGCAGGTGATGTTTTGTTCTTCTGCAGTGCATTCCCCTTGAGAAGAAACGGCCTCCTGGAATACCGCATCCTGGGGCAAAACCGCTTTGAGCACCACATCGTTTGCGGTTTTGGGCCCTGCGTTGGTCACCTGCAAGGCAAACATCACTTCCCCTTGGGGAAGCACCACCGCTCGCGAAGCCTGGGCTTGCAGGCTCAGATCGGCATCCCACGCAATGGGGATTTCGGCAGAGGCGGCGTTGTTTTCAGGGAAAGGATCTGTTTCCCGGGCGGTCACTTGCGCCTGGCTTTGACCTGCAGGGTCGGGGTTTTCCTTGGGTTGGGGATCAGGTTGGGCGGTGATGGTGACCGTGGTTTCCGTGCCCACGGGCAAGGTGAGCAACTGACATGTGACAGTGTCGGAAGACACCTCGCACGTGCCCTGCTCGGCTGTGGCTGAAAGCGCCTGAAAGCCTTGCAGGCGGTGTTCCAACACCACTTGCGTGGCCAAAGAAGGCCCCGCGTTGCTCACGGTGACTGTAAACACGGCTTGTTCGCCCAGCATCACTTTTTCGGGTGTTTGTTGGGTCACTTGTAAATCAGCCTGGCGTTGGATGACCTCTTCGCCAATGATGAGGTTGTTTTCGGGGTTGGGATCAGGCTGAAGCGCGGTAACTTCCACGCGGTTGCCCAGCGTGCCTTCCAAATAAACCGCAGGCATGACTTCCAGGGTGAGGGTAACGCTGGTTTCGTGCAGAAGGTCACCCAAGGGGCACGTCAGTACGCCTTCTTCCAGGGTGCAGTCGTGCTCGGTGGGGTTATGGACTTCCACCAAAGCGACATCGGCAGGCAAGGTGTCGGTTAGCACCACTTCCCACGCGTCTTGTGGGCCGTGGTTGGTGACGGTAAGGGTGTAGGTAAAGGGCATGCCCGCAATGGGCGGGGAAGGCGCGGCCTCTTGGGTGACTTCCAAATCTACCTGGGCTTGAGCGATGAGCAAATCCCGGGCGTTGGAAGTGGGCATGAAGCCGTCCACGGTTTCGGGGAAGGCATCTGCACTGTGGGGATGGCAGGTCGTGCAGTCTTGGCCGGTAAAGTCGAAATTGCCAATGTGATCTGCCCCGCCGCTGTGTTCCAGGGTGCCGACGGCTTCGTGGCAGGCCACGCAGAGGCGGGTGTTGGGCGGGCTCTGACCGTCGTCGAAGGAATGTGCGCCAGTGCTCGCCTGGAATTGGATGGGGCCCACGTGCGCGCCGCGTTTGCCCTTGCCGGGGAAGAGCATGGTGCGAATGCTCATCGCGTTGGTCGAGCCGTGGGGGTCGTGGCAGTCGGTGCAGTGGAGTTGGAAGGCGTGTTGGGTGCGGTTGTCGGCGTCGAGGTTGCCGTGGGTGGAGATGGCCACGGTTTCATCGGAGCCTGTGCCGTTATGGCAGGTGAAGCAAAAGCGGTCAATTTCCGCGGCCTGCATGGGCGGCGGGGCTTCGCTGAGGGAAGCGACCCGCGTGGTGGGGGTGTAGCCTGTAGTGGTGGTCTGGGGTGCGATGAGGAAGGGATTTCGGCCAGTGTGCGCGCGATGACAAGCCGCGCACGCGTCGGTGGTGGCCGGGTAGGGGCCGCGGTGAGGCCCTTGCTGTTGGGTGGCCGCTCGACTTGCCGATGCGCGCCAGGCGGCGACACCCATGCCCACCAAGAGGGCCAGGAGCAGCCACCGCAGGTATTGCTTTTGGCGCACAGCGCGAGCGAAACGGCTCATTTTTTCCATACCGTGGTGCTATTTATTGTGGCACAGTTCGCATGTGCCGCGGTTATCCACCCGCAGAAGGGCGCTGCGGGCGTCGCCGCTGGGGGCGGTGCTGCCATCGGGCCAGGCCACGTGGGCCGCGTAGCCGCCCATGCTGGCTGAAGAGCCGTGGGCGACGTGGCACGTCAGGCAGGAAACCGGCTGATGGGCGTATGTGGTGTTGCCCGTGGGGGGCGGGCCGCCGTTTATGTTATGGCATCCGCACCCTGAGCCCACAGAAATATGCCGGTAGGCAAAAACATCATCGCCGCTGTAGGTGTGCCCACTGCCAGCCGTGGCCAGATACCGATCGTGGCAGGTGGCGCACCATGCGGCCAGGTTGTTGAACGTGACGGCTTCGTATGTTTGGCCGAAATACTTGCCGTCGGCCGCGTCGATGGTGTAGTGCTTGGGGTTTTCGTCGGCGATCATGACCGCGCTGGTGCCCGACCCCAACGGGGTGGGGCGCAGTAAGCGGTAAGTCGCGGCATTGCCGCCGCCAGCCCCGCCGTGGGGATCATGGCAAGAGACGCATTCCAGCGCCATGGCCTCGCCAGGGCCAGAGCCCCAAGTCCCACTACCCCAGGCTGTGCCGGTGCTGGCATCCCACAGGTGCGAAGAGGTCACCGGTCGGGCTGCGGTAGAGCCGACCCACGCGGTGTCCATGCGGGCATAGAGGAAGCCGCCGGCTTTGAGCCCGCGATTGACTTCCCCTTCGTCTGGGGATTCTGTCGTGGTATCCCGTTGCAAATACACGCCATCCATCACATCGGTATCCGCACCTGTGCCTGTGGTGCCGTGGCAGGTCAGGCACAGCGCGGTGCTGGAACCTGTTACCAGAAGGTTGTTGCCTTGGGCGGTGTGCGCACGATGGCACCCCGCGCACGCGTCGGTGGTTGCTGTGTAACCGCCATGTGGGCCGTTGTCGGCGCGTACGGGCTGGGCGCACAACAGCGCGCTCAGCGCACCAAGCAGAAAAATCCAACGCCGAAAAGACATGCCCCTCCCTCCTTGCTCCCTCCCTACTCTGGAGAGTCCCTTCCCCCGTAAAACCGGGGGAAGGGACACAAGCCAGAGGCTTACGGCCTAAACGCTTGGGCGGTTATTTTTGATGGCAGGCCTGGCAGACGCCGCGGTTGTCTTCCCTCAGCAGAGCACTGTCGCCGCCAGTGGGCAGGTCGCTGTTCGCGGCATACCCTTCCATGGAGGCCGACGTGCCGTGGGCCAGGTGGCAGGTGGAGCACACCAGGGTGTTGTTAGCAGCCAAGGGCACCGAAACCGAGGTGCCGTTGGCGTCGGTGTAACTGGTCGACCCGCTGTAGGTGACATCCACCGCGTGGGTATATGAGGAAGTGTCATTGGTGGCGTGCTGATAAGGATCATGGCACGCGCCGCAGACATTGCTTATGTTTGCAGGCCAGTGAGGCGTATCATAGTCTTTGGCACTACCCTCATCCACCTGGCTTACCGAGATGGATACGCCGTTGATGGTTTCTTTGATGATGCGGTAATTGCCTGAACCGTGAGGATCATGGCACGACGCGCAGTCCATGTTGTCGTCAATGGTGCCCAACTGGCCGCGCTCGCCGCCTGCACCCCAGGCCTGATTGGTGGTACCTGTGGGGTCATGGGTCGAAGTGACCGCGGTGCCCCGATAGTTGACAAAACCACCGCCTAACAATGGCGCATTGTCGGGGGTGTTGGCCGCGCCGACATCCTGGTTGGCCAGGCTGTCGTCACGCGAAGAAAGATAGAGGCCATCTTCCACATTGGTGTTGGCGCCTGTGCCCGACGAGCCGTGACACGACATGCACAGGCTGTAGGTGCTGTTTGCCACCAGCAAGTTTTGCCCTGTGGCCGTGTGTGCACGGTGGCATCCCGCGCACGAATCGGTGGTCGCGGTGTAGTCACCGTGGGGGCCACCGTTGGCTGAGGCTGTTCCGGCCATGACCAGGGTCATGCTGATGACCAGCAGTAGGACGATTAACCAGCGTTTCATTGCTCAACTCTCCTTTTCTCGACCCGCGTCAAAGGCAGGAAGAGAACGACACGGTTTCAAACGCGCTTGCAATGCGCAAGTGGGGAGATTTTGGGTTTACATAACGCACCTCCTGCATTCACCAGGCTTTGGTGGGGGTTTTGAAGTTTCAATAAGACCAAACCTGCACGCGGTTGTTTTCTCGGTCGGTGATATAGAGGCGTCCAGAGGCATCTACGACCACCGCGTTGGGGTAGTTGAACTGGCCTTTCAGTGTGCCGGGCACGCCAAAGGAAAAGAGGAAGGTGGGTTCCTCTGCGGCGAAGTCGTACACGCGGATAGCCTGACCCACCGCGTCGGCTACGTAGAGGCGCTGGCGGTCGTCCAGGAAGAGACCGCGCGGCAGGTTGAGCGCGCCCGCGCCCGTACCTGCACCCAGCAGATAGAGGAGGTTGCCCTGGGTGTCCCACACTGAGAGGCGGCCATTGTTGCCGTCGGAAACGATGAAACGACCTTGGGCGTCCAGCACGGCCATGTTGGGGAACTGAAATTGATCGTCGGCTTCCCCAAAACTGCCAAACTGCTGGATCGCGGGGTTGAACTCCGTCCAATCGGTCGCGGCAATAATCTCAGCCGGGAAAATCAGCACGCGATGGTTTTCTTTGCCTTCTTTGCGGCCCACGTCGGTGAGGATGAGCCGCCCATCCGTGGTAAAGGCCACACCCAACGGTGCCCAGGTGGGCCTGTCGGGGCGGGGGAGGGTTTTGTCGTTGCCTTCTGCGTCCTGGTAGTGGACTTCTTCCTCGAAAATATCGTAGGCAAACGTGCCTGGCTGGGGTTTGGCCCCGGTGTGCTTGGCAATGTATTCGCTCAAGGTAAGGGTAGGGGCCAGGATGGTGTCCAGGTAGTTGCCGTCGCGGTCATAGACGAATACCGCGTGCTGAAGGCGGTCGGTGACGAAAACGCGGCCCTGGGCGTCGGTGGCAATATACACAGGGGAACGCTCTGCCGGGGTGGTGCGAGGCGGTGCAAACGAGCCCAGCAGGTTGCCCTTGGTATCGAAAATCTTGATCAGGCGTTCCCCGCGGCTTTCGGTCACATACAGGCGGTCGCCTTCGGGCGAGAGGGCAACGCCCAAGGGTGCGTCCACGTCGTAGATGGCAAACAGATAGTGGGGTGGGTAGTTCACCTCCACGGGCACGGGGAGGAGTTCGGGGAGGGGTTCAGGGCGGTTGAGGTATCGCACAAAGAGGTAGGCTACCAGGCAGAGCGCGGCTACCAGCGCCAACAGCGCGGCAAGCAAGATTTTGCGGCGGCGTTTTTCTTCTTCGTCTTCGGAAGGCGGCAAGATGGGGGCGTCTTCTTCCTCGGAGGATGGGGGTGCCGCTGGGGGCTCGTTGGACGCGGGGGAAGGGGCCTCTTCGGCGGATGAAGGCGCGGCTTCGGCAGGTTCTTCGGACGCGGCTTCGGCTGTTTCCTGTTCGGGGTTTTCAGGGGGCGCGGGTTCGGCTGATGGGGTTTCAGCCCCCGAGGTTTCGGCGTCTGGCATTTCGTTTTGGGTTTGCGCCGCGGTTGCTTCTGGGGTCAGGTCGTCTTCGGGTGAAGGCGTTTGGGGAGAGGTCTCCGAAGGGGTCATGGTGTGGCCTCCTGAGATTGGATGGCGTCCAGTGCGGCTTGCACGCGGCCATAGGCTTGTTGGATGGCCAGATCGTGGGGCGCGAGTTTGATGGCCTTGGTGAGGGCTTCCAGCGCGGCTTGTAAATCACCCAGTTTTTCGTAAGTCAGCCCCAGGCCAAGCCACACTTGAGGATCATCAGGCCGTTGGGACGCGGCTTCCAGCAGTTGAGCGCGGGCAGTTTGGTAATCGCCTTGGCCATAGGCCACCATGCCGCGGGCGTAACGCAGGGCGCCTTCGTCGCCCAATGCGAGGTAACAGCCTTCCATGCCCTGGTAGGCTTCGGTGAAATCAGGCACCAGGCGCACGGCCTTTTGGAACTGTTCGAGTGCGTCTTGATAACGACCCAGGTTGCGGTAGGCCAGGCCGAGTTGATAAAGCGCGTCTGCATCGGTGGGCACGATGACCAGGGCGTCTTCCAGGGGTTCCAGGGCTTTTTCGCTTTGGCCCAAGGCAACGTAACTTTCGCCCAAGAAATATTCGGCCATTTCCAACTGCATATCCGCGTTCGCGGTGGGCCGTTCTTTGCGCAGGGCAATGAACTGTTCCAAATAGGGCAGTGCCTCTTCCCGCTTCCCCAAACGGATGTTAGCCATGCCTGCGATGAGCAAGGCGTCGTCGTTGTCGGGGTAAACTTCCAGAACCTCTTGGGCCTCTTTCAAGGCTTGGTCGTAGAGGTAGTTTTCGTAATACAGCGCGGCCAGATTGACGCGCAACTGCGGGTCGGAGGGGTCTTCGCGCACGGCTTGTTCGGCTGAGGCAATGGCCTGCTCAGCCGGCGAGATGCGGCCGCGGGTGTGATAGCGGTCCCAGTAGTAGTAGCCGGCAAACGCCAAAACAAACACGTCCAGCAGGATGGCGACAAACCCTACTGCCTGCTGTAAGCGCTCGGTGGTGGTCCAAAACTGAAGGGCCGGAGGAATTTTTCGGGACTTCATCGTGTCCTCTCAGGGGGAATCCTGCTACTGCGGCGCGGAAATTTCGGCCGCGGGTTCTGGATTGGCTGCAGAAGCCTTTTGCGCGGCCAGTTCCTGCCGCACTTTTTGCACAAATTCGTAAGCCGCAAGGATGCGTTCATATTCCAGAGGGTGCTCGTGGAGCATCTCTTCCTCGGTCATGTAGCCGGTGAAGATACTGCGGTTGTGCACTTTGATGTGCGCGTGATAGGTGTGCCACGTCAGGATGGCCAGGGTGGCCAGGATGGCTTCCCAACTGTGGAGGGCGCGAGAGATGGGCACGGCCTCGCCTGGCAGCACCCACGTGAACACCACTGGGAACCACATGATGAGGCCGGTCACGATCATCAGGGTTTGGCCCCATAACAGGGCCCAATATTCCATCTTTTCTTCGATGCTGAAGCGGTCGTATGCTGGGCGGGTGTCGGCCATGCCCAGGTTGTATTTGATCATTTGGATCAGATCTTTGAGATCTTGCATTCGTGGCCACATGGCCCCGCGCTCTCGTTTGACAAACCAGGTTTCAAAAATCGTCCAGACGTGATAGATGGAGACCGCGATCATGAAAATGGCCGCCAGGTGATGCACGGTGCGGAGGGCTTCGGCGCC
>JAADCW010000114.1 GCA_013154225.1 Chloroflexota bacterium | reverse complement strand
CCGCGTCTTTGGGAATGATGAAGCCCTGGGTCTTGCCGTCCAGTTTGGCATACACAATCATGCCCTCATAGCCTTCAGCAAAGGGCACGTAAACCTTTTCACCGCTAATCACATACGCGTCGCCGTCTTCCTCGGCCACGGTTTGCAGGTCGTTGGCGTCAAAGTCAAACTTCCATTCAATGAGCGCCGCGGTGTAGGGCTTCCACTCGGCTTCGATCACCGGGGGAATGAGGTTCTGCTTCTGTTCCTCGGAACCAACCAACAGCAGCGGCAGCGCATACAGCCCCGGCGTCATCACCGCAAACGCGGCGGCCAAATCGCCCCAGGCCATCTCTTCCGCGGCCAGCACGCTGGTCACCGCGGAGTGCTCACCAAACCCGCCGTATTCCTCAGGAATGGAAGCCTGCAAGATGCCGAGTTCCCAGCCCTTTTCGATGAGGTCTTCCGGCAAATGGGCTTCCTCGTCGGCATCCCGCATGGCAGGACGCAGGTCGTTGGCCGCATAACGCTTGACCGCGTCCACCAACATGCGTTGTTCTTCAGAGGGTTCGAACGAATACATAGGCCACACTCCTCTCAAAGGGTTGGGGCGCCCCACGGGGCAGGGCGAAAATTCGCCCTGCCCGGGGACAACCCTCCATCCATCCAAATCGGGCGCCTACACGGCTACGCCCGTCTTCACCATAAGGGGCACAATCTTGGGGAAACAAAAACCCTCCCAAGGCTCGGTCAATCGTCAACAGCCATTTCGGGAGGGAGGCAATCGGTGCGTACTAAACTGCGCAGTGCCACGCGGGCAAAATAATCGCCAATTTCTTCGGGGGTCAACGGCCCAGAGGGACGATACCACATCACCAACCAGTTGATCATACCAAGAAGGGCTTTGGCCGCAAGGGAAGGATCTTCTGCGTGGAAAACCCCTGCGCGCTGGCCTTCTTCTATCAGTTCCCGCCACAGGCGCTCATACGCATCTCGGCGCTGGACATGGCGCTCGCGCACATCGGGGTCGAGAAAGCGGAATTCCAAAAGCAACACAGCGGCCAGGTCGCGATGCTCAGCCAACACCTTGGTGTATCCCAACACGGCCTGACGCAATTTTTCCTCGGGCGAAGCCTCCATGGCCAACACGCCCTGCATTTGGTCAATAAGCAAATCCAGGGCCTGGTCTAACAAAGCCACCAAAATTTCCTGCTTGCTGGAAACGTGATGATAGAGGCTGGCCTTCTGCAAATGCACCGCGCGAGCAATATCCTGCATGGAAGCCGCGTGATACCCCTTGCGGCGGAAGATCCGTGCCGCGGCTTCGAGGATGTCTTCGCGGGTCACTGGTGTACGAGGAGCAAGAGAAGTGCTCATGGAATAATCCTTGAGTCGGCCGCCCTACCGACCGGTTGGTTGGGTATTCTGAGTATAACGAAAAGCCAGGGAAAAGTCAAGCACACTGCTGTGGTACAATCCAACCAAACGGACCGAGTTCGTGCTTGAATCGCTCTGGAGAAACCCAAAAGATGAACACTCCCACCCGTCAAACCCCTCCCGTTTCCCCTTACCGCCCGCCTAAGCCCAAAAACAACAGCGGCTCGCGCAGTGCACTGTGGGCTTTGCTGGGCGTTGCTATGGGCTTTTTGCTTCCGGTGATTGCCTGCGGTGGCCTGATGCTGGTCGCGGCCACCAGTGCGGCCATTGCTGGCGGCGGCTCAGGCGCGGCCGCGGCGCCCCCAAAAGAACCTATTCCCCAACACGTGCGCGGCCCCATCACAGGCCCTGCAGTCGCCATCATTGACATCAACGGCCCCATTGTCGAAGGCAGCACCTCGCCCTGGGAAACCTCCAGCGTGGCCGCGGCCGACGACATCATCGCCATGATTCGCGCAGCCAAACACGACGACAGCATCAAGGCCGTGGTCCTGGAAGTCAACAGCCCCGGCGGCGGCATTGTGCCCAGCGACCGCATCTACCAGGCCCTGCAAGACATGGATAAGCCCATCGTGGTGCTCATGCGCGACCTCGCGGCTTCGGGCGGCTACTACATCAGCATGGCTGGCGATTACATTTACGCCAACCCCTACACCCTCACCGGCTCCATTGGCGTGATCAGCGAATTCCCCAACGCCAGCGGCCTGATGGACAAACTCGGCATCCAAATGACCATCATCAAATCGGGCGAAGCCAAAGATTTCGGAAGCCCCTACCGCGAAATGACCCCTGAAGAAAAGGCCTACTGGCAACATGTCATCAACCAGGCCTACGACAACTTCGTCAAAATCGTGGCGCAAGGGCGGCATCTGCCCGAAGATGAAGTCCGCAAACTGGCCGATGGTCGGGTTTACACCGGCCTGGATGCGCTGGACCTCGGCCTGGTGGACGCGCTGGGCTATGAAGACGATGCCATCGCCAAAGCCGCAGATTTGGGCGACATCCGCGACGTCCCGCGCGTGGTCCGTTACACTCCGCCCATGACCCCGCTCGAGGCCCTGCTTGGCAGCGCTTCGCAAGCCTTGGGGCTTCATCTGAACCTGCCTACCCTTTCCTGGAATCAGGCCTTAGCCCCCACCCTGGAATACCGCTGGATTCCTTGAGTTTTCAACCCTTCCCATTCCTGCCGCCCTGAAGGGCGGCTTTTTCATCCCCCACAGGAGGCTGCTATGAATCGCTTGCCTCGCTTTGCATTAGCCCATCTCCCCACCCCTATCGAACCCCTGCCCCGCCTGAGCGAAGCATTGGGCATTCGGTTGTTGATCAAACGCGATGACCAAACCGGCCTGGCCTTTGGCGGCAACAAAACCCGCAAACTGGAACTGCTCCTGGCCGACGCATTAGCCCAAGGTGCAGACACCGTGCTCACCACAGGTGCAGCGCAATCGAACCACTGCCGTCAAACCGCGGCCGCGGCGGCCAAAGCCGGCTTGGCCTGCCGCCTGGTGCTGATGGAGCCCAAACGCGCCTCGGGCAACCTGCTGTTGGATGCCCTGCTGGGTGCGGACATTGTGTGGACCACCCGCGAGCGCCGCGATGCCGACCTGCAGCGCGCATTCAAGGAAACCGCTTCCCAAGGCCACAAGCCCTACCTGATTCCCTACGGTGGGTCCAACCCCTTGGGCGCGGCCGCGTATGCCTACGCGCTGGAAGAACTCCTCACCCAAGGCCAACCGCCTGAAACCATTGTCTTTGCCACGTCCTCAGGCGGCACCCAGGCCGGGTTGGTAGCCGGCGCGCGCATTTTGGGCTTTCGCGGGCGCATCGTGGGCATCAGCGTGGACGAACCCGCGGACATCCTGCGCCCACGGGTAGCCGAACTGGCCTCTCAAACTTCCGCCCTCTTGGGGGAACCGTCCATTTTCCACGAAAACGACATCCTGGTGGAAGACGCCTATGCCGCGCCAGGCTACGGCGTGCTCACCGCGGCCGAAACCGACGCCATCCTACGCTTTGCCCGCACCGAGGGCTTGCTCCTCGACCCGGTTTACACAGGCCGCGCCGCGGCAGGCCTGCTGGATCTTGCCCAACAGGGCTTCTTCCACGAAGGCGAAACCGTGCTCTTTTGGCATACCGGCGGCACCCCTGGCCTGTTTGCCCACGACTACGCCGTGCCCCTGGCGCAAACCGCGGGCCTCGACCTTGCGGAATAACTCGTGCCGCGCGGCCAGGCCAAGATCAAGGCAAGGTAAGATATAATAAGTAAGCACCTGCGCAGTCAAAACCGCACGCCATTGCAGAAAAACGGCGTTTTCGCCCGCGCAACGACCGTGTGGCGATAGGTTGTAACGCGCCGAACACTCCACCGCCAAGCCGCCGTGCGGCTTCCTGCTGCGCACTGTGCCAAGCAGTTTTGCTTTCCTTTCCCTTACCCCATCTCTACAGGAGAGCCTAATATGAAACTACGTGATGTTCCTGGCCCCAAAGCCAAAGCGATCATTGCCCGCGACAAAGAAGTCATCACCCCCGCGGTAGGACGGGTGGCCGACTTTGTCATGTCGCACGGCAAAGGCGCCGAAGTGTGGGACGTCGACGGCAACCGCTACGTGGACCTTATTGCTGGCATTGCCGTCAATTCTACCGGTCACAGCCACCCCAAAGTGGTGAAAGCCATCCAGGAACAGGCTGAAAAATTCCTTCACATTTCCGCGGATTACTACCACGAAGTTTGGGTTCGGCTGGCCGAGCGGCTGACAAGCATCGCGCCTTTTGAAGAGCCCGCGATGGTCTTTCTGGCCAACTCCGGGGCCGAGAGCGTCGAAGCCGCGCTGAAGGTCGCCAAGCACTACACCAAACGCAAATTCTTCATCGCTTTCCTCAGCGCCTTCCACGGCCGCACCATGGGCGCGCTGGCCTTTACCGCGAGCAAATCGCACTACCGCGCCAACTACTACCCCTGGATGCCCGGCGTCATCCACGTGCCTTACCCCGACGCCTACCGCCCCATCCTGATTTCCAAACCCGGCGAAGACTACGGCGAAACCGTGGTGCGCTACATCGAAGAGCAGGTTTTGGGCAAACTGGTGCCGCCTGACGAAGTCGCAGGCATCATCGTGGAGCCCATCCAAGGGGAAGGCGGCTACGTCGTCCCGCCCGATGGCTTCTTCCCGGCCCTGCGGAAACTGTGCGACAAATACGGCATCTTGCTCATTGACGACGAAGTGCAGGCCGGCATGGGGCGTACCGGCAAATGGTGGGCCATTGAGCACTGGGGCGTGGAGCCCGACATCGTCTGCACGGCCAAAGGCATTGCCTCGGGCATCCCGATGGGCGGCATCATTGGCCGCAAACACATCATGGAAACCTGGCCGCCCGGCGCACACGGCAACACCTACGGCGGCAACCCCATTGCCTCGGTGGCCGCGCTGACCACCATTGACCTCATCGAGCAGGAATACATGCAAAACGCGGCCGAAGTGGGCGCCTACACCCTCCAGGCCCTGGAAAAACTGGCCGAACGGCACCCCAACATCGGCCAGGTGCGCGGCAAAGGCCTCATGCTGGGCATTGACTTTGTGCGCGATCGCGAAACCCGCGAATATTACCCCGAATTCCGCGACAAAGTCGTGGATTACGCCTTCCGCCTGGGCGCGCTGATGATGGGCTGTGGCAAAAGCACGTTGCGCCTGGCCCCGCCGCTCAGCATCACCAAAGACCTCATGGACGAAGGGTTGGAGATTTTGGAAGAGGCCATCCGCCTGACCGAGCGCGACCTGGCCTAACCTGACCTTACCTGCAGGATGTGGGGCGCATCCGCGCCCTGCATCCTGCTTTTGGATTGATACCTCATGCTCCCTGACTTTCGCATTCATCAACGCGATTATTTGCTGGAAATCACCCGTGCCCTCACCCAGGAGTTGGAATTAGACAAACTCCTGGCGCGCATTTTGCGTTTTGCCGTTGAAATGCTGGCCGGCCAAGCCGGGCTCATCGCGCTGCGCGACGAGCAGCGCGGCTGGGCTGTGGCCGCGGCTCACGGCATCCCCACCGCGTTTTTGCGCCACGTCGAAACCCTGCTGGAAGATGTCCCCCTGCAGGAAGACGCGGCGCGGCACGAACTGCCCGAAGTGTATCGGCGGCTGGAAGCGGTCACCCGCGCGGCCAGCCTGGGCCTGCTCACGGGCGTGGGGCTGCCCCTCATCTTCCACGACCAGGTCATCGGCGTCATTTTCATCTTCCGCAGTTATGCCAGCGTCTTTTCTGCCGACGACCGCCTGCTCTTGCAGAGTTTTGCAGACCAGGCCGCCATTGCCGTCCGCAATGCAAGGCTATACGAACAAGTCCGCCAGGAAAAACGCCGTCTCGATGCCTTGCTCGACGCCGTTGCAGATGGAATGCTCATCCTCACGGCCAACCACACCATCGAACGCTGTAACCCGGCCTTTGCCCACCTTTACGGCCTACCGTGCTCCGAAATTTTAGGCCGCCAACACGAAGAAATCATCCGCTGGGCAAAAGTAGAGCAAGGCATGCCTCTGGAAGTGGCCGAAGCCGATGGCTGGCCCCTGACCCCACGCGCCACCCTCTACGTCCAGGGCGACCTCATCCGTCCCAACCAACAACCGCTGCCCGTAGGCATCACCTACGCCCCTTTGCTCAGCACCGACGGCGCGCTGCTCAACATCATCGCCACTGTACGCGACATCACCCACTTCCGCGAAGCCGAAGAACTCAAATCCACGTTCATTTCCATCATCAGCCACGAACTCAAAACCCCCATCGCCCTGATCAAAGGCTACGTCAGCACCCTGCGCCGTGAAGACGCGCATTGGGATGCTCAAATCGTCCAGGAAAGCCTGGCGGTCATCGAAGAAGAAGCCGACCGGCTGGCGCAATTGGTCGAAGGGCTGTTAGAAGCCTCCCGACTGCAAGCAGGCGCGGTAGAATTACACTTTAGCGATGTCTCCCTCCGCCATTTGGCCGAGCGGCTGGTGCATCGCATGGCCGTTTCCGACCCTGATCACAAATACGAACTCCATCTCCCCGACGACCTTCCCATTGTGCCAGGAGATGAACAGCGGTTAGAGCAGGTGCTTTCCAACCTGCTTTCCAACGCGGCCAAATATTCGCCGCCGGGCACCACCATCCGCGTCGAGGGCTTTACCCGCCCCGATCGGGTGGTGCTCTGCGTGCAAGACGAAGGCCCCGGCATCGCGCCCGAAGACGCACCGCACATTTTCGACCGCTTCTACCGCTCACGCGATGCCGTGCGCCACACCAAAGGCGCTGGGTTAGGGCTCTACCTGGCCCGCGCCATTGTCGAAGCCCACAACGGCCGGATTTGGGTTGATCCCACCGACCGCGGCGCACGGGTGTGCTTCTCCTTGCCCGTGCCGCCTTCCCTTCCTACATCTTCATCTTGAGATTGAGAGAAAAACACCATGCCAAAAAGTCAAATTCCTTGTCCCCGCTGCGGACGGCCCATCGTGGCCGACATCCGCCAGGTGTTCGACCTGAACGAAGACCCCCAAGCCAAACAAACCCTGCTTTCGGGCGCATTCAACATCGTGCAGTGCCCCTACTGCGGCTATCAAGGCCAGGCAGAAACGCCCATTGTCTATCACGACCCAGAAAAGGAACTCCTGCTCACCTACTTCCCGCCCACGCTGGGGCAAAGCCGCGATGAGCAAGAGCGCGCCCTGGGCAACCTGCTCAACCAAATCATCAACCGCCTGCCTCAGGAAAAGCGCAAGGCTTACCTGCTTCAGCCCCAGACCATGCTCACCTTGCAGGGGCTCATCGAGCGCATCCTGGAAGCCGATGGCATCACCAAAGAAATGCTGAAAGCCCAGGAAGACCGCCTACGCCTCATCCAGCGCCTGCTCAGCGCCTCGGGCGACGACGTCCGCAAGGTCATCCTGGAGCAAGAAAAAGACCTGGTGGATGCTGACTTCTTCCTGCTGTTGGAGCGCCTGCTGGAAGCCGCGGCCGTGGGCGGCGATCGGCAGAGTGCCGAAGCCCTGGCCGCAATCCACAAGATGGCCGTCGAAAACACCCCCTACGGCCAAAAACTCAAAGCCCAAAGCGAAGCCCTCAAAGAGGTGGAACAGGCCCTCAAAGAACTTGGGCCCCGCCCCACCCTGGATCAGGTGGTTGACCTTGTCATCCAGACCAAAGACGACTTCCAACTGCAGGCCCTGGTGGGCGCACTGGCGCCGGTGATGGACTATGCCTTTTTCCAGCGCTTGAGCGAGCGCATCGAAGCCGCGGAAGGCGAGGAAAAGGAACGCCTGGAAGCCCTCCGCACCCGCTTGCTGGAACTGCGGCAGGAAATGGACAAACTGCTGGCCGCAGAAATGGAAGCCCGCCAAAAGGCCGTGGAAAAAGTGCTGCAGGCCGACGATGTGGAAAAAGCGCTCCAAGAGGTCCTGCCTTATGTGGACGAAGTCTTCCTCTCACTGTTGGAGCAGGCCCTGCAGGAAGCCCGTCAAAAAGGCGATTTACAGCGCAGTGCGCGCATCAACGAAGTGTTGCAGACCCTGGAAAAACTCCTCGCGCCGCCGCCTGAACTCGCGCTCATCCAGGCCCTGCTCGACGCGCCCGACGCAGACGCGCGGCAAAAACTGCTGGAAGAAAACCGCGACCAGGTCAATGAAGCCCTGGTGCAACAAATGGCCGCGCTGGTGGCCCAACTGCAACAGCAAGGGGCGCCCGCCGAAACCGTCCAGCGGGCACACGAAGCCTACCAACAGGCCCTGCGCTTTTACACCAGCCACACCATGCACCTCTAAACGCGGCACAACAGGCGCCGCGCGCCAAAAGCACTGCCCAAACCCGCCCTTTTCGGGCGCCATCTCAAACACCAACGCCCAGGCTAAAAGCCTGGGCGTTTCTGAAGTTTGGCCTTTTTTGACAAAAAGGAGCACTTCTGGCAAACTAAAGGGGATCAACCTCGCAAGCCAGGAGTGCTCCAATGCAAAG
>JAADCW010000100.1 GCA_013154225.1 Chloroflexota bacterium | reverse complement strand
CCAGTGAGGGAAGATTCCGTTCAAAGTCCCCCAGGCGTGGTATCGGTATGCCGGTTTATTACTGCGAGCGCCACCTCCATTGAACCGCGCCTAAAGGCGGCGCTGAAAGCGCTTGCTTTCTCAACTCCCCTCCTTGTTTTCCGTTCCCATTGTCCAAACTCATGTCTGAACTTCAGTCCACGGCTGCGCGTCAAAATTCCGCCAAACGACAAGCCCTCGGGCGAAAAATTGGTCCTCGGAGGCACTTGTAATTTACGGTTTTCATGCTAAACTGGAAAAGACACTTATTCTCAATCCCCAAAAAGAGGAGTACGCCATGGAAGACAAAGAAAAACTGCTAAGCCTGATGCGTTTTTGGCTGTTTGGGACGTTCGTTATCGTGTTTGCGGCGGTCACGGCTTACATCGGGCTTTTCACCAATCGCGATGCCTTCGCGGCGCTTAAGGCCGGCGCTCCAATTTGGGGCTTGACCGCGGTCTTGGCTGTGATTTGGTACTACCTTTACAAGTGGTACCTCAATCGCAAGTAAAACGACCGCTTATGCTTTGACAAGCCAAGCGCCCCTTGTTTCCAAGGGGCGCTGGTTTTTCTCTGAGCATGGTTCAACGCTAAAACAGCGAAGCCATGCTGCTCAGCACACGGCGGGCAATCACAATGCGCTGAATTTCGCTGGTGCCTTCGCCAATGGTCATCAGCCGCGCGTCGCGATACATCCGCTCCACCGGGAATTCGCGGCTGTAGCCATAGCCACCGTGGATTTGGATGGCATTGCGGGTGACGCGCTCGGCCATCTCGGTGGCAAAAAGTTTAGCCATCGCAGCCGCGTGGGAGAAGGGGCGGCCTTGTTGTTTGAGCCAGGCGGCATGATAAACCATCAGCCGCGCGGCGTGAATTTCGGTAGCCATGTCGGCCAGCATGAACTGGATGGCCTGCCGTGCGGCCAGCGGTTTCCCAAAGGTCATGCGCTGTTTGGCATAAGCCACGGCTTCTTCAAACGCGGCTTGGGCAATCCCCAGGGCCAAAGCGCCAATGCTAATGCGTCCCCCATCCAATACCTGCAGGGTTTGATACATCCCATGCCCCACTTCGCCCAGCAGGTTTTCGCGAGGCACGCGAACATGGTCGTAGGTGATGGCATGGCTGTGGGTTGTCCCCAGCCCCATCTTCTTCTCCGGCGGCCCGACGTGCAAGCCATCCACATTGGTGGGCACCACGATCAGGCTCAGGCTATGACTGCTGCGCTCGGGGGAAGTGCGCACCAGGGTCACAATGTAATCAGCCTCGCCAGCGTTGGTAATCCACATTTTGCTGCCGCTGATGACCCACGTGTCGCCTTCCAGTTCGGCGCGGGTTTGAATGCCTTTGAGGTCGGAACCCGCATTGGGCTCGGTGAGCGCCAACGCGGCCAGTTGGCCGGGTTCCCCAGCGACGACACGGGGCAAAAAGCGTCGCTTTTGGGCTTCGTTGCCAAACATCACAATGGGCGCACATCCTAAGCCGTTGTGCGCGGCCACAACCAAGGCTGTGCCACCATCGCCCCAGCCTAATTCCTCAATGGCAATGGCCATGCCCAGCGCGCCCAACGCACTGCCGCCGTATTCTTCCGGCACGGTCATGCCCAGCAAGCCGAGTTGCTGGCCACCCTTTTGCAAGGCCGGCCACATGATTTCTTCCCGAGCATTATACTCGGCGGCATGGGGCTTGATTTCTTTGGCCACGAAGTTGTGCACAGCGTCACGCCACATCCGAAGTTCGGGGCTAAGGTCAAAGTCCATGCTTTCCTCCTGAGTGAGCGGTCGGGTAAAAAAGCATCACGCGCCGCAAAGGGCGCGTGATGGAATGAATGACCATCAGGGCGGTGTGGGAAGGTCTTTCGGAAGCATATATTCCGGCATCTTCACTAACACGGCTTCGCCGGTCACACAAGCCTCGCCGTTGGCGTACACCGTGGTTTCGACCACCACTTTGCGGGGCTTGAGTTCTTTGATGCGGCCTCTGGCTTCTAACGGCACGCCCAAAGGGGTGGGCTTGAGATAATTGACCTTGAGGGCCGCGGTCACAAAACGGGGCACTGGAGCGTCGTCGCCAGGTTCGTGCCCCTCAGCCCGGTAGGCCGCGAGCGCGGCGCTTCCGGTGCTGTGGCAATCAATGAGCGAGGCCAGCAAGCCGCCATACACATACCCAGGGATGGCCATGTGGTGGGGTTCTGGTGTGTAACGCGTGACGGTTTCGTCGCCATCCCACGCGGTCTTGAAATGATGCCCCTCCTGGTTATAACGGCCACAGCCGTAACACCAGGCCAAATCATCGGGATAGTAATCCTGAATATAGGGCGATGGTGTTGTCATGCTTCCCTCGCAAGTTCGGAATTGCGTTTGCAACGCATGTTTTATTCTATATCATTTGGTGAATTTGTAGGGCGAGGAAAGACAACCGCCCTGGAGCACTGTCCAGGGCGGGGAAACACAGCCATGAATGAGATGCCGCTGGCGTTTAGGCCGCATCTTCTGAAGGCTTGTCGTCTTTTTTCGGAGTGTTGATTTTCTGCCAAAAATGCGCCAGTTCGTCGGCATTCCCTTTGCGGGCCAGGATGGTAATGGTGTCGCCAGCCTGAAGCACGGTATCGCCGTGGGGCAAGAGGGTTTGGCCGTCGCGGTCAATGTGAATGATGAGAAAATCTTCGGGCAGATGCACCTGGGCCAAACTTCGTCCCACCAGGGGCGAATCCGCGGCCAGCACAAACCGAGCCGTGGCTGTACCCGGCGGCGCGCCGGGGAGTTCTCCCAAGGCAAAGCCACGGCGCACCATGCCGAGTTCGTAAGCATGGACGATGTCGTTGCGCCGAATGACGCCTAAAAGTTTGTGCGGGTTCTTGCGGTCCACCACGGGCAGGCGCGAAATGTCCCTGGGCGCCATCTTCTGGGCTACATCCCGCAAGGTTTCGTCAGGATAGGCCACAATCACCGAGCGCACTGCAATATCCCGCACTTTGAGGCCTGGATCCGCACTGGGTTTGTTGCCAATTGCGCGGCGGTAGTCGGCCAGGGATACAATGCCCCACAGGCGGCCTTCCTCATCCACCACAGGGAAAGCGTGGCTGTTGGTTTGCAAAAACAGGCCACCCAGGCTGTTGGCGGGCACGTCGGGCGAAACCGTCACCGGATTGGGATCCATCACCTCGGCCACATACACCGAAGCCAAGACGTCCATATCCCGCCCACGGAACAGCCGAATACCCCGCCGCACCAGTTTGAGGGTGTAGATGGATTCCGGTTCCATCTTTTCGGCAATCACCACCGCGACCACTACCGCGGCCATCAGCGGCAACAGAATGCGGTAATCGTCGGTGAGCTCAAACACAATCATGATGGCCGTAAGCGGCGCGCGGGCCGCGGCGGCAAAAACAGCAGCCATTCCCACGGTGGCATAAGACCCAGGCCCAGCCACCACCGAGGGGAATAATTTTTGGGCGACCCAGCCAAACGTGCCGCCAGCCATCGCGCCCATAAACAGCGCGGGGGCAAACACGCCGCCCGAGTTGCCCGCGCCCAAAGTGAGCGACGTGGCCACCAGTTTGAGCAAAACCAACACCACCATCAGCGTCAAAGATAGATTGCCCAGCAGGGCATCTTCAATCACCGGGAAACCCGAACCAAACACATGGGGCAGTCCTTGATGAATGGGCACGCCCAGGCGAAGTTCATCCTCAGGCACAAAACCTAAGCCCAACACCTGCGGATACACAAACCCCATGATGCCCAAAAGCAGCGCGCCAGCCGCGGGTTTGAGCCATGCGGGGAAATCCCAATTGTCAAACAAATCTTCGGTAAAGTAAAGCACCCGAATGAACATCACCCCCACCACCGCGCCCACAACACCGAGCCCCAAGTAAATTACAATCTCCCATGGGCTGCGGGTGGCATAAAAGGGGATACCAAAAGCCGGGCGGTCGCCCAACATAGCGCAAGAAATAGTGCTGGCCGTCACTGCGGACAACACCACACTGCTCAAATCGCGCAAGGCGAGTTCCCCCAAGATGACTTCCAACGCGAAAAGCACGCCAGCAATGGGCGCGTTGAACGTTGCGGCAATGCCCGCAGCCGCGCCCGCGGCTACCAGGTTGCGGGTACGGCTTTCGGAAAACTTCAGCCACTGGGCAATGGTCGAACCCAACGCCGCCCCCACCTGCACAATCGGACCTTCACGGCCGGCTGACCCCCCGGACCCAATGCACGCGGCCGATGCGGCAACTTTGGCTACCACCACTCGCGGGCGAATGCGTGCGCCCCGCAGGGCAATGGCTTCCATCACCTCAGGCACGCCATGCCCTTTGGCCTCGGGCGAGAAAAAGGCAATAATCGGGCCTGCAATCAAACTGCCAATGACCGGCGCAACGATATACCACCCGCGCCCCAACTCTGGCCATAATTTGGGCAAATGATAGTAAAGCACCCGCTCGACCCAGGCAATAAGTTCAATGAAAAATACAGCCCCCACAGCCGTGCCCGCACCAATGACCGCTGCAATGAGCAGCAAACTGGTCATGCCCGAAGCGTGGATTCGGTCGAGAAAATGCTCCCAGCGTTGGTGGAACGTAAGCGAGACAGACAAGGCGGCACTCCCAAAAAACAAGGTACAACAAGCGCAAAACCTTTCCCATTATACAACATTGCGCAAAAATTGCGCCCTTTCGCGATAGGCAAAATTCTTAAAAATCAATGCAGCACCTTAACAGTTGCCCTCACGCATCTACAATCGCGGCTTCCTATAAGCGAGTATCAAGCCCACGCCTCCAACGCGCCCCAGGCAAGCCCCTCACTCCCAAAGGCAAATCAGGGTACAATAACTATCCGCATAATTTCCACCATTGTTTCCATGCTTCTAACGAGGAAACCCATGCCCGATAATCAAACCCTGGCCGCGTTATTCAAACGCATCGCCTTGTTGCTGGAACTGAAAGGTGAAAACCCCTACAAAATTCGGGCCTATCGCCGAGCGGCAGAAGCCCTGACCGAACTGGACGTGCCCGCCACGGTGCTGTGGGAAGAACAGCGCCTGACCGAGATTCCCGGCGTGGGCGACGCGATCGCGAAGAAGATTGACGAATACCTCCGCACCGGCCACCTAACCTTTTTGGAACGCCTGGAAGCGGAAGTACCGCCCTCGCTCATAGAACTTACCCAACTGCCGGGCCTGGGGCCCAAAAAGGTGCGCCGGCTCTGGCAGGAATTGGGCATCACCAACCTGGACGCCCTGGAAAAAGCAGCTCAGGAAGGGCGCCTGCGCGCCCTCTCGGGCTTTGGCCCCAAAAGCGAAGCCCGCATCCTGGAAGCCATCCACGCCCACCGCGCCCGCCCCCAAGGTTTCCTGCTGGGGCAGGCTTACCCCACAGCCCTGCATTTGCTGGAAATCCTCCGTGCTCTGCCGGAAATCGCCCAGGCCGAGATGGCCGGCAGCGTGCGCCGCGGCAAGGCCATGGTGCACGATTTAGAGCTCCTGCTGGCCGCGGCATCTCCCACCGAAGCCCTGCAAGCCGCGCTGAATGCCCTGCACGCCGAGGCCGAAATCGTCGTGCATCCCGACTATGCCGAAGCCGAAATCCAGCCACCCGAAGGCTTGCCCATCCACCTGATCGCCGCCCAACCCGCCAGATGGGGCACCGCATGGGTCTTCAGCACCGGCAGTAAAACGCATCTCAACGCCCTGCGCGACCTGGCAACTGCCCAAGGGCACAATCCCGAAGCGCCCTTCCCCACCGAAACCGCCTATTACGCGGCCCTGGGGCTACCCTGGATCCCGCCAGAACTGCGCGAAGGCCAGGGCGAAATCGAAGCCGCCCAAACCAAACGCCTGCCCAACCTGATCACGGCCAACGCCATCCAGGCCGAACTTCACAGCCATTCCACCTGGAGCGACGGCCGAGCGAGCATTCGGGAAATGGCCGAAGCCGCGCTCGCGCGCGGGCTGCGCGTCCTGGCCATTACCGACCATTCCCAAAGCCTGGGCGTAGCCCACGGCCTGACGCCCGAGCGCCTGCGCGCCCAGAAGGAAGAAATCCGCGCGGTGCAAGCCGCCTTGGGCAATCAAATTTTGCTGCTCCAAGGCGCGGAAGTGGAAATTTTAGCCGACGGCAGCCTGGACTACCCCGATGATGTCCTGGCCGAGTTGGATGTGGTCGTCGCCTCCCTTCACACCTCTCTCCGCCAACCCCGAGAACGCATTACCGAACGCCTGCTCAGAGCCATCCGCAATCCCTTTGTGCACATCATCGGGCACCCTTCTGGCCGCTTGCTTCCCCATCGTGCGGGCGCAGATCTGGATTGGGAAGCCGTGCTCACCGCGGCCGCAGCATCTGGCGTTGCCCTGGAAATCAACGCACATCCCCGCAGGCTGGACCTGGACGACGAGCACGTCCGCCAGGCCATTGACCGCGGCATTCCTTTAGCCATCAACACCGACGCCCATACCCCCACAGACTTCGACAACCGCTTCTATGGCGTGCTCACCGCCCGCCGCGGGTGGGCTACCGCAGACCATGTCATCAACACGCGGGAGCCCAAAAGGCTGTTAGCCTGGTTGAAACAAAAATCTACCAAAAATCATTAACCCGTTCTACATTCGTTGTTCATACATTTATCGTTTATAATGAAAGCATCAAACGAAAAACGAAAGCAGTGAGGGAGTTTGTCCATGCCTTTTCTCACACGAAAACCTGAAACCCTTCTTCGAGAAGAACGCCGACTGCTGAACGAACTGCGAGAAGCCCTGCTCAAAGCAGGCTTAGATGAAGAAGCTCGCCAAACCTTGGAAGATTCCATCCTGCAACTTGACGATTTCTTCCTCATTGTGGTGGTCGGCGAATTCAACGCAGGCAAAAGTGCGCTCATCAACGCCCTGCTGGGCGAACCTGTGCTCAAAGAAGGCGTTACCCCTACCACAACACAAGTCAACATCTTGCGCTATGGCCCCGAACTGGCGCACAAACCCATAAGCGACCACCTGCTGGAAATCACCGCGCCCGTCGATCTGCTGCGCGATTTGAGCATCGTAGATACCCCCGGCACCAATGCCATCATTCGCGAACACGAACTCATCACCGAAAAATTCGCCCCGCGTGCCGACCTGGTGCTCTTTGTCACCTCGGCAGACCGCCCCTTCAGCGAAAGCGAGCGCGCGTTCATGGAAAAACTGCGCGCCTGGGGCAAGAAAATCGTGCTGGTCATCAACAAAGCCGACCTACTGGAAAGCGCAGAAGATCTGGAGCAGGTGATTGCCTTTGTCAAGGAAAACGCGCGTGCTCTGCTGGGCGTGGAGCCTGAGGTATTCCCTGTGAGCGCGAAACTGGCCCTGCGCGCCAAGCAAGGCGAGCGCCCCCTGTGGGAAGCCAGCCGCTTCGAAGCCCTGGAAAGTTACATCCGTGACACGTTAGACCAAACCGAGCGCATTCGCCTCAAATTGCTCAACCCCTTGGGCGTAGGCATGCGCCTGGCCAAGGAAAACGTGGATGCCCTGACCCGGGAAATTCAGGTGCTGGAAGGCGATTTAGAAGTCATTGACCGGGTCGAGCGGCAGTTAGAGGAATACAAGACCGACATGCAGCGCGGCTTTGAGCTCCGCATGGCCGAGATTGACAACATCCTGCTGGAAATGGAACAGCGGGCTCAGGAATACTTCGAGGAAACCATCCGCCTGGGGCGCGTGCTGGACCTATTCAATAAGAAACGCCTTCAAGAGGAATTCAAAACCCAGGTGATTGGCGACGTGCCCCAACAAATCGAAGCCAAGGTCGAAAAACTCATTGATTGGCTGGTGGAATCTGACCTGCGGCAGTGGCAGGCTGTGCACGAGCATTTAGCCCAGCACCGAGAGAAATACAAAGGGCAGATGCTCGAAGCCCCCAGCGGGTTCCGGTATGACCGCGACCGCCTGGTAGAAACCGTGGGACGTCGGGCGCAGGAAGTGGTCAGCAGTTACGACAAAGAAAAGGAAGCCCAAGCCCTGGCCGAAGGCACAC
Organism: Chloroflexota bacterium; assembly: GCA_013154225.1. GTDB lineage: Bacteria > Chloroflexota > Anaerolineae > Anaerolineales > DRMV01 > DRMV01. The sequence continues at coordinate 422 of JAADCW010000100.1, read as the reverse complement.
AAGCCGCGGTTGCCGCGGCCGCGGCCCTGGAAGTGGGCGCCATTGGCCTGGGCGCGGTGATCACCGCCATCGCCACCACCCTCACTGCCGACATCACCGGCATTGCCGCGGCCAGTTTCGTGGCTGTGTTAGGGCTTTTTGTCATCCCCGCCCGGCGGAAACAAGCCACCGCGGAAATGCACCGCAAGGTCAACCAACTCCGCCGCTCGCTGAGCACCACCCTGCGCCAACAATTTGAAGACACCATCCAAGCCAATCTCGACCAAATTTATGAAGCCCTGGCCCCATATGCCCGCTACGTGCGTGCAGAATACAAACGGGCCTCCGAACTTCGCGAAACGTTGGAATCTTTGCTCGCACAAATGGAGCAACTCAAAGCCCAAATCGATCGCCTGTGATTCCCCCAACCCAGAGAGGAGTGC
>JAADCW010000159.1 GCA_013154225.1 Chloroflexota bacterium | reverse complement strand
TCGTTGTCGTCGGTAAAGTGGCGTTCCACCACCCGCGCGCCAAGGGCCACCGCGCCCAAAATCACTGCCAAACCTCGGGTATGGTCCGAAATGCCCAGCACCGCGTTCGGCCACATATTGCGGTAGGTCTTCAACACGTTCAAGTGAATGTGGTCAAAATTCTCTTCGCTGGCCGTGTAGTTAGTGTTGCACTGCATCAGCACAATTTGGTCGTTGACTTCCTGCACCATGCGCATCGCGCGGGCCACGTCACTAATATCCGAAGCGCCGGTGGCCATCATGATGGGCTTGCCCTTTTTGGCCATGTACACCAGCAGTTCCGGCCACGACATCAACCCCGAACCCGCCTTGTAAACTTCCACGTAAGGTTCAATGTGGTCCACAGAGTCAAAATCGTAGGGCGAAGAAAAGAAGTCAATGCCTACCTTCTCGCATTCTTCCTTGAGGTAGGGCGTCCAATCACGAGGCAAGGAAGCCTCTTCGTAAACCTGAAAGACCGGCTTCTTCCAGGAAGCCTGATGGGAAAGTTGCCGCCCCAAAGAGCGGAAGCCATAATCGGAAACGATTTTTGGCGCGAGGAAATGCTGGAATTTGGCCGCGTCCGCGCCAGCCTCTTTAGCCAGGCGGATGAGCATTTTCGCGCGTTCCAGGGAGCCATCGTGGTTGGCCGCAATGTCGGCGATGAAATAAGTGGGGTGATTGTCGCCAATCAAACGGTTGCCAATGCGAATTTCGGGCATGGGAACACCTCCAAACAGGGTGAACAAACTCGGGAAGTCAACGCAAAGGGGTGCGCGGCGTCTGAGCCCATCGGCGAATATGGGCAGGGTAGCCGCGGCGATAAAGGGAATGGAATTCTGCCAGCCCATCTTCCCACGTGGGCAGGGAATGCCCAAGCGCAGCGGTCAGTTTGTCGCTTCGCAGGGTGAGATTGTGACCGCGGCGGGCTGTAAGGCCGGCTTCCTCCACGGTAGAGGGACGAATCAACGTATGGTCATAGCCAAACGTTTTGGCTAAGGCAATGCCAAACGCAAACTTGCTCAAACAGGCCGGACTTGTGAAATGATACAGGCCGTGTAAGTCTTTGGCCAGGGCTTCCAACAACAAACGGGCCAAATGGTTGGCCAAAAGCGGGCAGAAAAAGACATTGGTGAAGCCCCGCATGGGGCGACCATCTTGCAGGTTGTTCAAAAACCATTCGGCCAAACTGCGCTTGCCCGACAAACTCCACCCAAAGAAATTGACCCTGGCCACAATAGCCTGAGGATAGGCCTCAGCAACAGCCCGCTCGCCTGCCAATTTGGTGCGGGCATACGTGCTGAGGGGGTGCGGCGGATCGTCTTCCGAATAATTGCCGCGCTGGCCATCGAACACCGCGTCGGTGGAAATGTGGATCATGGGCACGCCCTGCTGGGCAGCCAACGCGGCCAGCCTGCCGGGCACTTCCGCGTTCAGCCGCCGGGCAATGTCAGGGTGCTGTTCACACGCCTCAAGGTTGGCCAGCGCCGCGGTGTGGATGACGGCCTCGGGGCGGGTCTGCTCCCAAAGGGCTTCCACCGCGCCGTCTGCGGTCAGGTCGGTTTGCACCACGGCAAAGGGTGTGCCCCACAGCGGCCGCGAGCCCGTCGCCCCGACCACCTGGTGGCCTGCCTGGAGGGCTTCCCAGGCCAAATTCACGCCCAAGAGACCACTGACACCGGTGATCAAAAGCCGCATGGTTGCTTAGCCCAATTTGCCCTGCGCGTAAGCCTCTTCAAACGGTCGGATCATTTCCCGAATTTGCTCCACAGTGAGCCATTCGGTGTTGGTATTGCTGGCATAGCGGAAGCCATCGGGAAGCGGTTTTCCTTTGTCTTGCCAGGCATAGCCAAACCACAGCGCCTGGGCAGGTTGGATGACGAACATATCGTCCAATTCCACCGAGTGGCGGGCTTCGTCTTCGTTGACCAACACCTCGTGCAGTTTCTCGCCTGGGCGAATGCCAATGACTTCGATTTCTGCATCTGGCGCGATGGCTTTGGCCAAATCGGTCACCCGCATGCTGGGAAGTTTGGGTACAAACACCTCGCCGCCTTCCATCTGCTCAATACAGCGAATGACAAAACGCACGCCCTGCTCCAGGGAAAGCCAAAAGCGGGTCATGCGCGGGTCGGTGATGGTGAGTTTGCCGCTTTCCCGCTGGCGCAGGAACACAGGCACCACACTGCCCCGACTGCCCACCACGTTGCCGTAGCGGGTACAACTAAACCGTGTCGCCGTGCCTGCGGCGTAGGCGTTGCTCTGCACGAAAAGTTTTTCTGCCGAAAGTTTGGTTGCGCCGTAAAGGTTGACCGGGTTGACGGCCTTGTCGGTGCTCAGCGCAAGCACTTTCTTGACCCCCGCGTCCAGCGCGGCTTCGATCACGTTGCTGCTGCCCAGAATGTTGGTCTTGATGGCTTCCATGGGGTTGTATTCACACGCGGGCACCTGCTTGAGCGCGGCCGCATGGACGACAATGTCCACCCCCTGCATAGCCCGACGCAGGCGGTCTCGGTCGCGCACATCGCCAATGAAATAGCGCAGGTTGGGTTGATTGAACCCTGCCATACGCATTTCATGCTGTTTGAGTTCGTCGCGGCTGAAAATGATGATTTTCTTGGGCTGAAAATCGCGCTGCATGATTTCGATGAATTTTTTACCAAACGAACCGGTGCCGCCGGTAACCAAAATCACTTGTTCATGCCAGTTCATCGGAAACTCCTCACGTCGCGAGATAGGGTCAATGGGTGGACGGGGGCGTCTTATCATCCGCATTTTGCAAGGTTGAAGGCGCTTCTTTTCGCAAAACAATGAGCGGATATGCGCCTTTTTCGCCAAAAAAGCGGGGGAAGCGATCTTCCAGCCAAAACAGCGCCCGCAACAACCAGCGCCCACCCAAACGGGGATGGATAAGGGAACGCATGGCCTTGACCGAAAGCGCGCGCCAGGCGTAAATTTCCATTGGGATGTCGGGAAGCATCGCGCGCAAATCATCAGCCGTGTATTTTTTGACCAGAGTACGGGCGCGCTGCCAATCGGGGCGGCGTTGTTGCAAAGCGGCCTGGGCCACGTCGGCATCCGGGCGGTGCCCACGCAAACGGTTGAGCCGCCAGCGAATGCGGTCGGCCACCCATATGATGGGCCTCAGCCAGCGCAAAAGGGCAGGCTGCCGCCAGCCGTTGACCACCACCGCGGTCGCACCCGGCTTGAGCACCCGATACAGTTCCCGATAAGCCTGGGCGTGCTCCTCGTATGGCAAATGATGGATGGTGTGGAGCGAAACCACGCCATCGAAAACGTCCGAAGCAAAGGGCAGATGTGCGACGTCGGCCACCACATACAACCCGCGATCGCCCAAGCGTCGTCGGGCTTCTTTCAGCGCCTGAATGGAAATGTCCGCGCACACCCGATAACGATAGCCTTCGGAATAGGTCAGATATTCCGGATACTGCACCGGCCCGGAACCTGCATCCAGCAAATAGCGCCCTGTGGGTTTGAGATACCGCTTGACACGCAAATGGGCGCGGTGGATGTATTCCCGAGAAACTGGCCGCAGATCTTCAAAACGGGCGTTTTGATACACGCCCTCGTCAATCATTTGCCAGCCGATGCTATCGTAAAAGTCCCGTACTTGCCGCTTCCAGACCTCTTTTTCTTTCTCCTTGTCCTTCTGTAAACTCATGCCACCTCTCCATCGGCCTTGGTCCAGGGAAGTTGGCCGGTGGTCAAGGCCGTGAAAGTTTCGCGAAACTCAGGCTCAGCCAAAACCCGTTTCAGCGGCCAGCGGGTCATATCTTCGCTTTGATAAACCACATGCCAGGGGAAGGGGCGAGGATAATCAAAGAAAAAGTGGTAAGCATACTTCCAGGCCATGCGCACCTGGTCTTCGGAAAGGCGAAAACGCTGCGGATTGGCGATCAATGCATCCAAAAATTGATAGTAGGCATCCCATGACGTGGGATCCAACGTAAAGCCGCGGTCACGGTAATGGGTTTTGCCTGCCACCACCACCGGAAGGCCGCTCATGGCCATTTCCAACCCCACCGTTGTGGTAAACACCAGGCCCGCGCTGGCGATATCCATCAAATCATAGGTGTTGATTGTGGCATCGGCAGGGATCAGGTGAATGTGCTCCGGCAGGGTGGGAAGCGCCTGGTGTACGGCTTCGGCCAGGGAAGGCCCTTTGGCGAGCCGTTCCCCAGGGTGGATGCGCACCACCAATTGCGCTTCAGGGTGCCGCGCAAAATAACGCACGGTCTCCCGCACCCACTCGGCCAGGCTGCGGCTGAACACCTCCCGCCCCAGCACCAGGCTATCGCCCAACACGTTAGTTGCCAGCAAGAAAATAGGACGGTCATCCAACCCCAGGGCGGCGCGGACTTTTTCGCCGCCTTCAGAGGCGGTTTGCTGCCACTGGCGAGCAAAGTTCGCCCACAGCCGTCCCCCGCGACGCGCGGCAAAGAGTTCCTGCACCCGCTGCCATTGGGCTTCGGTGAGGGGCTTGTCGCGCATGGCCTGCCACAGCGCGGTTGTGTCCTGGAGCATCACAGGCCGATTCCAATCGAGCCAGGTGCGCTCGCGCTGTTCGCCAAATTCGTAAGTCGCGACCGGAATTCCCAAAAAACGAGCTGTTTGGAAAGCCGCGCCAAATTCCAAAATCATGCCGTTGGGCACGATCACCACATCAGGACGGCGACGACGCCACAACGCCAGCAATGCCCCCGCGGCCGCGGTGTTGCGCTCCAGCCGAAGGCGATAGAGGGGGCTTTGCGTATCCACGTCTTCCACCTGAAGGGTGTATTGGACATCGTAAGCCGCGACCTGGGCAATGGCCTCGGCCAACGCAGGGGGCAAAGGTGCGGGGCGCTCCCGCAAAAGTGATACTGGCCGCAAAACAGGCATCGCCCGCCGAAACACCCAGCGGGCATACGCATCGGAGCGGCGCAGGTCAAACCGAGAAATGCGCTGTTGCCATTCACGGTAGGGCAAATAGGCCAGGGAAACATCGTGCCCCATACCGGCCAAAGCCAGCCCTACGGCTGTGGTATGGGCAATCCAATAGCGCAAGGTGGCAAAAATGCACACCCGTTTGCCTTTGGGCGCGTGCTGGGCCGCTTCCTGGGCTACCTGCGCCCATTCCGGCAACCGCGCCGCGGTTTGACGCAAAGCAAAACCGCTCACCGGCTGACCATGCTGGCGTATCATCCAGTAGGTTTCCGCGGTGAGGGGGATTTGTCCCAAAAAGTCTTTGAGTGCTCGTTTAGCCGCGAGTTTCATATTCGGCTTCAATCTCCCAATCGAGCCGCGGGCGCACCAGGCCCAGGCGGTTTTCCGGCCACTGACTTCCGGGCGCGCCGGTGGCATCCACGGTAAAGGCCACCGCGTTGTCTTCCTGGAAGTAGCGCTTGACACGGTAGGCGCTGGCGTTCATGGAAACCAGATAGCGCCCGCCGTTGAGGAAATCGGCAGGGATGGTACAGCGGCTGACGTAGCGACCCGCGGGGCGAACTTCCCACTTGGTGAAGCGGGAGATGTCGTCGGTATCAAAGGACGTGAAGACATATTCCCCGCGCATACTGAGCAGATAAATGCCCACGCGCAAACCCTGGATGGGCGCGTCCAGGTGGTATTCGATTTCAATGGTGATGGGCTCTGTGGAACGTACCGCGTCGGTGGTGCGGCCTTTGGCGTCTTTCACCCGCAACGCGATGGGGCGGAAAGGATACGCGGTGGGCGGAATTTCGTCCTCGTTCCAAAGGCGTTCTCCCGAGCGCTTCATGGCCGAGGCCAAATACATATCTACCGCTTCGGGGGTGGGGCCGTGGAACACCACGCGGCCTTTATCGAGCACGATGGCCTCTTCGGTCAGGTTGAGGATGGCCGACATGTTGTGGCTGACAAAGAGCACCGTGCGCCCACCCTGGGCAACGTCGCTCATGCGCCCCAGGCATTTCCGCTGGAACGCGGCATCACCCACCGCGAGCACCTCGTCCACCACCAGAATTTCCGGCTCCAGGTGTGCGGCCACGGCAAAGGCCAGGCGCACGTACATGCCGCTGGAATAACGCTTGACGGGGGTGTCCAAAAAGCGCCCGATTTCAGAAAATTCGACGATTTCATCGAATTTGCGGTCAATTTCTTCCCGGTGCATCCCCAAAATGGCACCGTTGAGGTAAATGTTTTCGCGGCCGGTGAGTTCTGGGTGAAAACCCGTGCCCACTTCCAGCAGCGAACCCACACGGCCGTGGATTTCTGCATAGCCTTCGGTGGGCTCGGTAACCCGCGAAAGGATTTTGAGCAAGGTGGATTTTCCCGCCCCGTTACGGCCAATGATGCCCAACACCTTGCCGCGCGGCACTTCAAAAGAAACGTGCCGCAACGCCCAGAGGGTATCTTCTTCGGTCTTGGGCTGGGTTTTGCGGTGAAACGGACGCGCCAACGCCTGAGCGATGACGTCGCGCAGGGTGGCGTAAGCGTCCATTTGCAATCCCAAACGGTAACGCTTGCCAAGGTCGTGCACACGGAGGGCGAGCATGGATTGACTGGTCACTTTGTTACCTGGTTACCTCGTTGCTTTGAGTTTGATGTTTGGGGTGGCCTGCGGTTTACACCCGATCGGCAAACTGACGCTCCATGCGGCGGAAGAAGAACAAGCCGCTGATGAGCAACAGCAAAGCCACAGCCACCGAAACCCATAAGGAAGCATCAGGGCCTGTGGGCGTATCTAACAGCGCCCAGCGGAACCCATTGACCACACCCGCCATAGGGTTGAGGGCATAAACCAGCCGCCATTTTTCCGGCACCAGGGTGGAGGAATAAGCAATCGGCGTGATGAACATCCACGCCTGAGTCAGGAAAGGCAGGGTATAGCCCACGTCGCGGTACAGCACGTTGAGGGCAGAAAGCCATAAGCCCACCCCCAAGGCCGTGGTCAAAGTCAGCAAAAGGAAGGGAATCAAAGCCCAAACGTGGGGGGTAGGGCGAATGCCGTAATAGGCCATCATGGCCAACAACACCAAAAAGGCAATCGCGAAGTCCACCACGCCGCCCAACAACGATGCAATGGGAATCACCAACCGCGGGAAATACACCTTGGTAATCATGTTGCGGTTGGAAACCAAAGAGCGCCCTGCATCGTTGAGGGCTTTGGCAAACAACTGCCAGGGCAAAAGCGCGGCGTAGGAAAAGATGGGGTAGGGCACGTTGTCAGAAGGGATTTTGGCCAAACGGCCAAAAAACAGCGTAAAGACCACCATCGTAAAAAACGGCTGGATCACAGCCCAAGCCGCGCCCAAGAAGGTTTGTTTGTAGCGGACTTTGATATCGCGCCACGTCAGGAAATAGATCAGTTCCCGATAACGCCACACTTCCCGCAGGTTGAGGTCCAACCAACCGCGGGAAGGGCGCACAATGATGACTTCGTCAGAAGTAGAAGAGGGCATAAGTCAACCCTTATCAAGCAATTTCATCGCGATGGGCTAAGAACCAATCCACGGTACGCCGCAAGCCGTCTTCAAAAGGCGTTTTGGCTTCCCAGCCGAAGTAGCGCTTCGCACGGCTGACATCCAACGCACGCCGCGGCTGGCCGTTGGGTTTGGTCGTATCCCAGATGAGTTCACCCTGGAAACCGGTCTGCTCGGCGATGATTTCGGCCAGGTCTTTGATGCTGATTTCCTGGCCAGAACCCAGATTGACGGGCTCAGGGCCATTGTAAAGCTCAGTGGCCTGCACAATGCCTTCCGCGGCGTCTTCCACATAAAGGAATTCGCGCGTAGGCGAACCATCGCCCCAGAGCACCACGTGTTTATCCCCGCGTTCTTTGGCTTCGACCATCTTGCGAATGAGCGCGGGGATAACATGGGAGGATTCCAGGTCAAAATTGTCGCGCGGCCCATAAAGGTTCACCGGCAGCAGGTAGATGGCGTTGAAACCATACTGCTGGCGGTAGGCCTGCGCCTGCACCAGGAGCATTTTCTTGGCAAGGCCGTAGGGCGCGTTGGTTTCTTCGGGGTAACCGTTCCAAAGGTCGTCTTCTTTGAAGGGCACAGGCGTGTATTTGGGGTAGGCGCACACCGTGCCAATGGCAACGAACTTTTCCACCCCGCGCTTCCAAGATTCGTGCATCAACTGCACGCCCATCATCAGGTTGTCGTAGAAAAATTCCGCGGGGTGCAGGCGGTTGGCGCCGATGCCACCCACATGCGCGGCCAGGTGAATGACAATGTCCGGACGGGCGTCTTCCAACATGCGGACGACGTCGTCGTATTTGACCAAGTCATAGTCTTTACTGCGCGGGACAAAAATATCGGTCGCGCCGCGTTTTTGCAATTCGGCCACAACAAACGAGCCCAGAAAACCCGCGCCGCCAGTGACGGTGACGCGCTTTCCTTCCCAAAAATTGCTCATGGGATTGCTCCTTCAGGAGGCATCCACCGATGAC
>JAADCW010000013.1 GCA_013154225.1 Chloroflexota bacterium | reverse complement strand
CGCTTTCAATGTTCATGCTGCCGCCGAGCATTTCGACGCGTTCACGCAGCAGGCGCAGCCCCACAAATTCGCCGCCTTCGATTTCTTCCACATTGAGCGGTTCGCCATTGTCTTCGACCTGCACCTGCACCTGGCGCTCGTCCAGGGTCAGGGTGACGGCCACGTGGTCGGCTTTACGGTCGTGCAGGGCCGCGGAGACCATTTCCTGGATGGCTCGGAAAACAAAGACTTCCAGGTAGCCAGCATAGCGGCGTTCCTGGCCAAAAATGCGCACTTCAATATCGGCGTCGGTCTGGTTGTTGAGGGTTTCCAAATAGCGTTTGACAGTAGGCACCAGGCCGAGGTCGTCCAACATCATCGGTCGCAGTTCAAAAATGAATTCGCGTACCTGCTTGAACGTGTTGGCCGCGGAGGTTTTGAGGTTTTGCAGTTCTTCCCGCGCCTTGTCGGGATCCACCTCAAACAAGCGGGTGGCAATTTCGGTTTGCAAGATGAAGTTGGAAAGGGCTTGTGCAGGCCCATCGTGCATTTGGCGGGAAAGGCGCTGGCGCTCGGTTTCCTGGGCTTGCACCAGCATTTCCAGCACGGCCAGCGCGCTTTGTTGACGGCCTGAGCCGGCCACGTTTTCCTGCTCCGCGGTTTCACGAAGTTTTTGCAAGGTTTCGGTGAAGCGTTCCAGGGTTTCGTAAACTTGTTGGAGTTTCTCCAACTGCCCCCGCATAATCAGGTAGCGCTGTTGGGCGTCAATGGCGGTTTCGCAGGCCGTGGCCATTTCTTCCCATTGTTTGCGCTCGCGCATTTGCTTGACGTACGCGATTACCGAAGCGCTTTTTTGCCCCAGGCGGTTCACTTCGGCTTGGCTTTGTTCCAGCATCAAAGCCACTTCGCGCGCTTCACGCCGTGTTTCCTCCAGTGCCTGATCAATCGCGGCGAGCAAACCGGCGGTTTCGTTTTTATCGGGGAGGGAAGAGCGAACTTCTCCAGCGGGGAGTTCTTCCATGATTCCGTTGCCTCCTGCAAAAGGTCATGAGGGGCGTACCCACCCATATTGTAGCGCATACACCGCGGCTTGGGTACGATCTTCGACGTTGAGTTTGCGCAAAATCGCGGTGACGTGGTTCTTCACCGTTTGCTCGCTAATGCCTAATTTGCTGGCAATTTCTTTGTTGCTCATGCCTTGGGTAATCAGGCGCAGGACTTCCATCTCGCGCGGGGAAAGCGGCGGGGTGCTGCTGTCGTTGAGCAACCACGCGGCCTTTTCTTGTTCGGTCATCACCCGCTGACCCACCACATAGCGCCCCGCGGCCACATGCCGAATCAGTTCCACCAGCCAGGCGGGTGAGACCTCTTTGCTGCAATAGGCCGCCGCGCCTTCGGCCAGGGCTTGCCGTTGCTGGGAAATGTCGTCGTAGGCTGTAAGCAGGATGATGCGCGTAGGGAGGCGTTCTCGGGTGACCCAACGCACAATTTCATGGCCGTTGGTGTCAGGAAGATTGACGTCAACAATGGCCACGTCGGGATGAATGCTTCGGATGACTTGCAGGGCCGCGCTGCCTGTTGCGGCCTCGGCGACAATTTCAAAATCGTCTTCAACCGAGAGAACGTCGTGCAGTCCGCGGCGGAAAAGAGGATGATCGTCAACAATTAAAATCCGAATTGCGTCCATGTCATAAAGTATAACATAATTTCAAAAATGCAACGGTTTTGAATTGGGCCAGGCTGGGGCTGGTTTAGTGCGGCTTCCAGCGATACACGGTCATGTGGGTACTCCCAAGACGCGGCCCCCAGCCTTCGGGATTGAAGTATAACACGGGAAGGCCGCGCGTCAAGTGGGTGTACCAATCAGGGAATACGACCAGCACGTCCACATCTTGCTGATCCAAAAACTGCCGCAAGGCGTCTTCATCGCGCACAAAGGGGATGACTTCGGGCGAGACCAGCCCCGCGAGGTCCACCAGGGGGAAGTCGGTGAAATAGCCTACCGCGCCAATGTCGTGGGCGGCCACTCGCGTGCCCGTAGGAAGATGGTTGGCCATCCATTGCGCAGTGGCCACCATCTCGGTTTCAATGACAGCCACATCCTGCGCGTAAGCTTGGGCTCCCAGCCCCAGGAATGCGGCGCTTACCAGGATCACCAGGATGCCGACCGAACGGCTGAGAATCCACCGCCAGCGTTGGAATGGGGCTTGGCCCGCAGACTGCCACAGCGATGCCAGCCCACGAAGCCCGTACCACAGCAGCACCGCGAGCGCGGGCATGACGTAGCGGCCGTGTTGGTAAGCCACGGGCAGGCGCAGCGCGTAGAGGGTGACGTGCCCCCAAGCCCATACCGGTGCAACCAGGCGCCCCCAGGCGCGATTGCGGAAATCACGCCACATTTGCAGAAAGCCCAGGGGCAGAAGCACAACGCCAGGTCCCACGAATAGCGGGAGGGCGACCCGCATCCAGCGCACGACCAGCGGCTGTTGGCGCAGGGCGGCATACTCGGCTTGTTTGGCGTAAAAGGTGTTCGGCCAAATGCGGCCTGCCAGATGCAGGTTGAACAGCAAATAAGGCCCGACCAGCGCGGCGAACCCCGCGCCTAAAGCCAAGGTGCGTTGCAGCGCGTGCTTGTAAGCGGCGGGCGAGCGTGTTTTGAGGGCGTCGAGCCAGGGCACTGCCGCGAGCAAGGCCAGCACAATCATGGTTTCAGGCCGAAGCCATACCATCAGCCCTACCCCTGCGCCCACCACGCCAGCCCAGGCAGAGCTTTTTTGCACGGCCAGCGGCCCTGCCAGGGTGAGTGCCAGCATCCCCAGCGCGGCCAGCGCGGTTTCCATGCCTGAAAGGCCAGCCCAAAGCATATGCCAAGAGGTGACCAAAACCAGCCCCGCAAGCCAGGGCCACCACCCCCGGTATTGGGGCATCCAAACCCGCCAAAGCGCCCAGCCTGCCCAGCCCAAAGCCGTGAGGGTCAGCCAGCCCAAAAGGGCGCTCCACACCAAAGGCGAAACGCGCAACAAATATCCCAGGGCCAGGAGGAGCACCCACAAAGGCGCGGTTGCACCCGCGGAAGGTTGCCCGGCACGATAGGCCCATGTGCCCCAGGCCGCCAGGTGCGACGCGTACGTTTGGTGAATCCAGGCGTCATCGAGGGGAAAACCCCACCCCGCGAGATGCTGCGCCGCGAAAACATAGCCCCCCAGCCCCACCGCGGCGATTACACCAAAGCCAAGTAGCGCGGTCAGGTGAGGGTGTTGCTCAGCCCATTGGGAAATGAAACCTTTGCGCGGCCAGGGCATAGGCACCTCAGTGTTCCAGCACGAAAACAGGCGTGTATCCCACCTTGCCGAGCACCTTCCACGGTTCGGGCACGGTGGTGGGATGGCAGTAGTAGTGGTTTTGCTGTTTAGGATGGTTGCTTTCCAGCGCCCAATAGCGCGCGCCATAGCGTCGGGCGACCTCGGCCACCACATCGGCATCGCCATTGGGCACAGCCAGGGAAGGATACCCGGTGATGAGGGTAAAACCTGGCGGGTTGTTGACCAAAATCAGCGCGTCGTTGGGAATGCCCAGGTTGTGCAGGCCAGTGCCGAGTTCCGCATAGGCACGGGCGGGTTTATCCCAGACCGGATGGGTGGGGAAGTCGCCAATCACGCGGCGCTGAACGACCAGGACAGTGAGCAAAACCGTGGCCGCGACCAGGCCCCATCCCAGCACTTGCTGGGCTTGAGGCAGGTGCCATCCCCGCCAGCGCGCCAGGGGGCGCAGGGCAATGGCAAACCCGATGGGCGCCAACGCCCAAAAGAGGGGTTGCAAAGCCGCGCCCGCGTGGAAGAAGCCCCCCCGGGCCCCGGCAAAGGGGAAGACCGCGCTCATCAGCACCCATAGCACAAGCCACATTCCCAAGCCGATTTTGACACGGCGGTCGCTTCGGGTGTGCCACGCGCCGAGAAGCACAAAGGGGAGCCAGAGAATTTGGCCTTGCACAGTCCACGCGGTGAGCAAATTGGTGCCCGCGGCTTTCAAGCGAGCGGTGAGAATGGCCTTGAGCCCCGACGCCCACCAGTGGGCAAACGTGAGTTGGGAAGCCGGGTAGGTGTAAAGTTCGTTGTAGTCGGTGAGCCAAAGGGTCCGCAAGCCCCCTGGCGAAAGGGGCGTGCCAAACACCGAGAGATTGCGCAGCATCCACGGGAACATGACCACCCCATAGCCGATGAGCACCCAAACGTAAGAACGGAGCACCTTTCGCCGTCGGAGCACCAACACGCCCCACGCGGCCAACAGCCACAAAAAGCCTTCTGCCCGGGCAAAGTGCATCAACCCGGCCAGGACGCCCAAAAAGAAGGGCGCATGTTTGGCCAGCGAACGGGAAAGCAATTTGCGCGCCCAGCGCCAGGGGCGCACGATGTCGTCCAAGTGCCATGCTTCTGGCCAACCGGCAATGATGAAGAAGAGCGCACCCAGCACCATTAGGGGGGTAAACGTGTCGGGCACGGCCAGATAGGGAAAATAGAACCCCGAGGCAATGGCCAGCCCGCCGCTGAACAAGGCGAGATCGCGGCGTCGGGTGAGGGTATAAGCCAGCCACGCGGTGAGGGCTGGAATCAGCAAGGCCAAAAGGATGAAGGGAATGCGGGCCGCGGAAAAGGGCGCGGCCGAAGGCATCAGCCGAATACCCCACGCGGCCAGGAACGCGGCCAAGGGTTGCCAGTAGGCAAACCCGGGATGAGGTACGCCTTGGGGGTCGTCCAAATAATTCCAGATAAAAGGCTCAGCCGTGGTGCCGTGGGCCACTTGTTGCCCCATGATGGTGTAGTAATCGGCGTCCATGTAGCCTGGGCTGTGTTGAAAAATGGCCACAGCAAACAGCGCAAGGAACTGAAGGAACATCAAGAGGGCAAAGTCTTTCAGTTTCATGGCTTTCTCCCAAAGATGAGCATCCCGCGACTGCCGTAAATATCGGTAGGAAAGTCGGCCAAGAGGGTGTATTCCTGCCAAAACCACGGCGCTTGCAAGAGCGTTTCTCGGCCATACACTTCCAAAATCACGATGTAATCGGGTTGGGCTGAGCGGATGGCTTCGGCAGGCACGGCGTAGTTGATGACGTAAGCCGAAGAAGGCAGGGGAAAATAGGCCAGGGTTTCAGGGCTGTTGAGGCCAGCCAGGTCCAAAATGCGGGCGCGGGTATCATAACCGAGCACGCCCACATCTGCCGCGGCAACGGTATAGACCAATGGGTCGGGCTGCAGGCGGGGTTCCAAAAACGCGGCCGCGCGGTGGTAGAGCAATTCCAGTTTATACCAGGCCATTTCAGGCGCGGGGCGGTCGAGGCCGTGGTCGGGGTGCAGTTGCCACGTGCCCAAAGGGGAGAGGAAGGGTACTGCGAACAATGCAATCCCCAGCGCGGCGCGGCGGAAGACGGGCTGAGGAATTTTCTGTAAGAGCACCACCGCACCGGTCAGGATGCTGAAGAAGTAAGGCGGCAAGGGCGGGGTGAGATACCAGCGGAAGATGAGGGGGTGCGCCACGGCAAACGCGGCAAAATAAAGCCACGGGAAGGCCAGCCAAGGCCACAGCCGCGGCTCGCGCTGGTAAAGCGCGCGGGCTCCCACCAGTGCGAGAAAGCCCCACAGCACCAAGCCCACCATGAGAAACCGAGGGGAAAGCCAGTGGTAAAGCAAGAAAGGCGAGGCGTAGTGCTGAAGCAGTCGGATGGTAGCTTCTATGGGGGCTAAATGGTAAACCTGTTGTTTGGCAACCAACGAATGGGGTACGGGCGAGCCGTAATAGGCTGTGGCATAGAGCCCCCAGGCCGCAACCAACGCGCTTCCTGGCAAAAGGTCCCGGAGCCATGTTTTCCAGCCGGACTTGCGCTGACGCCAGAGATAATCGGCCCCCAAAGGCAAAAGCAAAATGAGCGCGTCGGGACGGGTGAGCAGGCTGAGCCCGCCCGCAAAGAAGGCCAGGGCAAAGCGGCCTTCGGCATACGCCACTGCTGTAAGGGTGAGCCAGAGGATGTAAACGCTGGTTTCCATGCCCCCAATGGCGAACGTTACGCTCCAGGGCGCGACGGCCCATGCCGCGGCAAACGCGTAGCCTGCCAGCGGGTATCCCACCCGCCGGGCCAGCCGCATGATGAGCCAGGCGGTGAGCGCGTCGGCCAAGGCGTTGGTGAGCAGGGCCAACCAGGGGAAGGGCGCCTGCCCCCCGCCGGTGAACAGCCCCAAAAAGGCCATCCACAGCGCATAAAAAGGCGTGGTGGTGCCTAAAACGTGCTCACCAGGGTTGAACACCAGCCCGTAGCCGTTGAGCAAATTGCGGGCGTAGCGAAACGTGATGAAGGCGTCGTCAATGGTGCGGGGGCCTGGCACCACGCGGGCCACGAAAATAAGCCCAACCAGGGCCCACGGTAGCCATCGTTGCCAGGCAGTGCGTGTTTTCATGAGAGCATTTCTTCCTCAGGAGGCAACACGTGGGCGCGGGAGGCCCACCAGCGTACCGTATAAAGCAGAGGAAGCACCATCAGAGGCGCCAGAAAAGCGTTGGTCAGGGTGGGGGTGGTCGTGCCTGGGTGCCAATGGCGCCCTACCAGCAGCCAGGGCACCAGCCACAGCAGGCCGGCTGTTAGCCACACCGCGGGGCGGCCATAGGCTTTCCAGCGGCTGAGCCAATAGCCCCAAACCAGCATCAGCGGCACCAGCAGGAGCACCTGGTCGCTGGGCGTAATGCGGGGGCCTAAGAGCAAGCCGCCCCACACGGTGAGGGAAGCCGTCCAGAGCGCGTGGTGTGAGGGTTTTCCAAAAGCCGCGGCCCATTCCGCGCCCACCAGGCCACCCACCGAGAGCACGAGCAACCAACCGATTTGGCGCCCCACCCCAGGAAAGGCCTGGCTTAGCAAGCTCCGAGGGGAAATGGCCGTGCCGCGGGTTTGAAAGGCCAGTCGGGCGGCGTCCAGCGGCCATGAAGGCAGCAACCAAAGGGAAAGCGCCATAAGCACCAGGGTCACACCCCAAAAGCCGCCCCAAACTTTCCACCGTCGCCGCGAAACCGCCCACAGCAAGATAAACACGATCACCCCAACCATCAACCCCGGGCGGATGAATGCCAGGGCCAAAAGGCCGCCGGCCAGGGTGTCGCGTTCCCGCCGCAGGGAAGCCCAAATGGCCAGAAGCAACCATGTCAGCGGCGCGGCCACGTTGCCGGCCAAAATCGCGCGGGCCGCAAAATGCCACGTGAGCACAAACACGGCCAGGGCCAGGGTGAGGGCTTTGCCAGGCCGCCAGGCAAACATGCGTGCGGCAATGCCCAGGGTGGCCAGCGAAGCGAGGATGGCGCCTACCAAGGCCAAGGTGCGGGCAAAGGTAAAGGTTTTGGTCAGCCCCAGCAAGCCAAACCACACCAACGCGGTGTGAAAGGGGTAAATTTCGGGCGGCACTGCAATGTGGTCTTGCGCCGCGCGGCCATACAAAAAGGAAAGGGTGCGGTAGGGATTTTCCTCTTTATAAATGAAGCCGTGCAGGGCTTCCCAAGGGAAGCGGAGGTTTTCGCCGCCGGGAAAATGACGGACCAGCGCGGCGCTGGCCGCGATGACCAGGCCGAGGAAAAAGAGCCCAGCCAACCCGCGTCCAAGCAGGCTGAAGGCTTCGCGTCGATGGGGGCGGGGTTCGGTGTGCATGGCGTTCCTCAGGTTACACGAATTCCCGAAAGACCCAGTTGCCCAAAAGGCGGCCGCGTGAGGTCAGGCGCAGGCGTTCGCGGTCGGGCGACCAGGTCAGCAGGCCCTGCTTTTGGAGGCGCTCGATGGTGGGACCATAGACGGCTTCCAGCGCGCGGCCAAAGCGTTGGGCAAAAGTGCGGCGGCTTACGCCCTCTTCGGTCAGGCGCAGGCCCATCATCATGGTTTCGGCCATTTCGTCGGCCAGGGTGAGAGCGCGGGCTTCCACTGTGGCAGGCGAGCGGGGGAAGGCGCGTGGCTCGGTTGCGGTTTCCAGACGGCGGATGTAAGCGCCTGGGGTGAGCACGTTGATGGTGCGGGTCTGGTTCGTATAGCCATGCGCACCCGCGCCCAAGCCCAAATAGGGAAGATTGCGCCAATACTGCAAGTTGTGGCGGCAAGCCATCCCCGGGCGGGCCCAATTGGAGATTTCGTACTGTTGGAAACCGGCCTGTTTGAGACGCTCATCAGCCCAAAGATACATGTCTGCGGCCAAATCCGGGTCGGGTTGGGGAAGCAGACCTTGGGCTACCCAATGGGCTAAGGGGGTGCCGTGTTCCAGGGTGAGGGCATAAAGCGAAAGATGCTCAGGTTGTAGGCCCAACACCAGTTCCAGCGATTGTTGCCAACGGCTGAGGGGCTGATGGGGCAGGCCAAAGATCAAATCCAGGTTGAGATTGCGGAAGCCCGCCTGGCGTGCCCATGTCACTGCACGGATGACCGTGGCGTAGTCGTGCCCACGTTCCAGCAGGCGCAGGTCGTCTGGATGGGCTGATTGCACGCCCAAACTCAG
>JAADCW010000028.1 GCA_013154225.1 Chloroflexota bacterium | reverse complement strand
AAACCACTTCACAGCCGTAGTTTTCCTTGAGCCAGGGCACGATGACCGATGTGTCCAGGCCGCCGGAATAGGCCAGCACCACTTTTTTGACCTGCTGCTTTTGTTTGGGGGCCATGACTGCAATCCTCCTGAATAGGGTGGGACGGTACGCAAAAAGCCCTCCGTTTGGAGGGCTTCTAAGCGCACACGCTCATGATGTTAGGAAACGAAACTACCACGCGCGCCCGTAGCCGCCCTCCACCAAGGGGGCGTAAGTACGACGGCTACGACGGGAGAAATGGGCTGCGCGTTTCATCGCCGCCGTTTATACCAAAGCCGCGGAAGGATGTCAACCTTTGCTCGTAAAATTCGCGTAAACAATTGGGAACCATCGGCAAAGCGTTACGATTGTGTTGCAATTTGGTTTAAATTTTGTCAGTTTGCAGGTTTGGGGGTATAATTGTCCCTTGCCGAGCGATGAAGGTGCGCCCGGCAATGTGATTTCGCGAACCTTGGACAAAGGAGAGTGTTGCCATGAGTGTTCAAACTGTAACCGCCCCCGATGGCACTGAGATTAAGCGCAAGATGCACTTTGTGGGGAAGGTCATCAAAACAACCACGGCGGGGGCGATTGTTGATATTGGCATCAACAAGCCCGCTGTGGTCCACATTTCGCAGTTGCGCGAAGAACCCGTCAAGAAGGTGGAAGACGTGGTCAAAGTGGGGGACGAGGTAGATGTGTGGGTGCGCCGCATTACCCCGAAGGGCATTGTGGAACTCACCATGATCAAGCCTTTAGACCTGGAATGGCGAGAGATCAAAAAAGGCATGGTGGTCAAAGGGAAAGTGGAACGCATCGAAAAGTATGGTGTGTTCGTCAACATTGGTGCTGAGGTGCCCGGCCTGGTGCACATTAGCGAAATGACCCACGGCTTCATCCGCTCCCCGCGCGATTTGGTGCAGGAAGGCGACGAAGTGGAAGCCAAGGTGATCGCAGTGAGCCGCCGCAAGCGCCAGATCAAGCTGAGCATGAAGGCCCTGGAACCGAAGCCCGAAGAAATCATGAAAGAGGTCAACCGCGAGCCGCGTAAGGCCAAGAAGGCTGCCAGTGGCGCGAACGGCGGCAGCAAGGCCGCAGCCGCGGAAGATTATGTGCCCACCCCCATGGAAATGGCTTTGCTGGAGGCCCTGAAGAAGGCCCGCGCGGAGATGGAATCTTCCAGCGGCAAGGCACGCACCGAGGCCAAAAAGAAGGTGCAGGAATTAGAGGCGCTGCTTTCCAAGCGTATGCAGGCTCAATTGAACTGAGCCCGCGGCGCGTGGCAACGCTCTTATCCATCGCCTGCCCAACAGGGCAGGCGATGGTGGTTTTTAGATGGGCCTTGGCCTTAAAAATTTTCTCCATCCATCCTTGACAAACCCCTCCCTTTCGGTATAATGAGAGCAGAACGAACAAGCGGGTGTTTCACCCGTTTTCATTTTGGATTTCGTTAGTGTATTTTGAACACTAATGAAGCCAGCCCTCAAGGAGAGAGCCGCGATGACCCTTGCGTTGCCCATTCCGCCGCATTTCCGTGCCGAAAAAGTGGGCCGCGTGTGGAAAGTGGATTACGAAGCACGCGCCCAGGAAGCCCGCGCGTGGGCGCAACAACATGCTTTGCGCCCTGCCTCGGAAGATGCCTTCCGCACCGCGCTGGTGCTCATTGACGTTCAAAACACGTTCTGCTTGCCCGATTTCGAGTTGTTCGTAGCTGGGCGCTCTGGCAATGCCGCGGTGGAGGACAATATCCGCTTATGCCAGTTCATCTACCGCAATTTACCCCGCATTACCCACATTGTGGCCACCTTAGATACCCACTTGCCCATGCAAATCTTCCATGCGCCCTTCCTGGTGGATGCGGAAGGCAACCACCCAACGCCTTTTACCATGATTACCGCGGAAGAAGTGGCCTCTGGCAAGTGGCGTTTCAACCCTGCCCTGGCCCCCGAACTTGGCCTTACGCCCGAAGAGGGCCAGCGCTATTTGGAGCACTATGTCGCGGCGCTGGCCGCTCGGGGCAAATACCAGCACACAGTTTGGCCGTTCCACGCCATGCTGGGCGGTATTGGCCATGCGTTGGTGCCCGCGGTCGAAGAGGCGGTTTTCTTCCACAGCATTGCGCGTTATGCCCAGCCAGAGTTCATCCTTAAAGGGAACCATCCCCTCACCGAGCATTATTCTGCCCTGGCCCCCGAGGTCAATACCATGCCCGATGGCACGCCGCTGACCCAACCCAATCAGCGTTTGTTGGATTTGGTGCTCGACTTCGACGCGGTCATCATCACCGGGCAGGCCAAGAGCCACTGCGTTGCGTGGACGGTGAGCGATTTGTTAGAAGCCTTGCAAAAGCGCGGCCAAAGCGACCTTGCCCGCAAAATTTACTTGCTGGAAGACACCACCTCGCCTGTGGTGGTGCCAGGCGCGGATTTCACCGCCGCGGCCGACGAAGCCTACGCACGCTTTGCAGCGATGGGCGCGCATCGGGTGACTGCGGAAGCCCTGACGCAGTCCTGGCCGGCGCACGCCCAGTGAACCTGAGTTTCCCAACCTAATCCGCGTTTCGGGAAGAGATTTCATCCCTGAAGCCGGGTTCCACCCAAGGAGGTTTTTCCATGTCCATTTTCGACGGTCAGCGGCTTCCAGCCGAAAAATTGGGGCTGGATTGGGAAGGCATCCGTCGCGGGGTGTACAGCGACAAGTATTTCGTCAACATCGCGCAACTTTTGCAGACCCTTTCCCAGCAGGGCTACACGTACGCAGGTAAGCATGGCCGTCTTTCCCCTGAGCAGGCTGCGCACGCGCGGTTGGGGGATGCGTATGTTGAGATGCAGTGGTTTACCCGGCGGCCGGGCACCACGGTGGTGGCGGGCGTGGATATTGCCCTCGCGATTTTGCGCGGCGCCACCGGCTTTTGGGAAGGCGAGCAGTTTATCTCCACGGCTGAGGCGCTGCAAGTATGGGCTATCGAAGATGGCGACGTCGTGACCTATCACGGCGATCCGCAACAAGTCCAGCCTGTCCTGCGGGTGCGCGGCCGCTATCGGGATTTTGGCCCGCTGGAAACCGTGACGTTGGGCTATTTGACCCGTGCCAGCCGGGTGGCGACCAACACCTATCAAATCCTGCAGGCCAGCCGCGGCAAGCCAGTGCTCTTTTTCCCGGCCCGCTTTGACCTTCCCGCGGTGCAAGCCCTTGATGGCTACGCTTATGCCTTAGGCGTACAGCGCTACAACCACGATTTTGGCGCCAATGTGAAGCCCTTTATTTCCACCGACGCGCAAGGCGCGTGGTGGGGAGGTAAAGGCGGCGGCACCACCGCACACGCTTATTTGGCCTGCTTCCTGGGCGATATTCCCGAAGCCATGCTGGCCTTTGCCCGCACGTTGCCGCCAGAAGTGCCGCGCATTGCCCTGGTGGATTTCAACAACGACTGCGCTCGCGATGCAGTGAAAGTACTCGAAGCCATGTTTGCCGAATACCGGCGCCTGAAGGAAGCCGGCAAGCCTGAAGAAGCAGCCCGCTTCCGCCTGTTTGGCGTGCGTTTGGATACATCAGGCGATTTGCGGGATCAGGGCTTGCAGCCTTTAGGCGACCCCGCGCTGGATTTGGGCGTGAACCCGCGGCTGGTTTGGCAGGTGCGGGAAGCCCTGGATCGTGCGTGGGAACAATGGCATCTGCCGCCTGAATGGCGCGAAGAGGCCCGCCGCTACTGCCAGGATGTCAAAATTGTGGTTTCAGGTGGCTTCAAGCCAGAGAAAATCGAGCGCTTTGAGCGTTTGCGCGTGCCAGTGGACTTTTATGGCGTCGGCTCCTGGTTTTACGACAATCACGGCCCGACCAACACCGACTTCACTGCCGACGTGGTGCGGGTGCGCTTGGGTGACACCTGGTACGACATGGCTAAAATTGGCCGCCGCGCGTGCGATAATCCCAATCTGCGGCGGGTGTGGTAATGCATGGTGCAGACACAGCTGAATAGGAATAGGACGGGGCACTGCCTCGCCCTGTTTTTATTCACCGAGGCACGCCGATGAGCACCGAAAACGAGGAAACGCAGACAGGGGAAAATTGCGAATGAAGGCATTGCAAACCGCGCGTCCGTCCTGAGCGGAAGGCCGAGCGTCAGCGAGGCCTGAAGTCGAGGGGTAGGGGAAAGCAAACCACAGATGCCACAGAAACACAAATCTTCTTTGCGCCCTTGGTGTTTTCTTGGCGACCTTGGTGCTGAGCCCTCTGCCCCCCTGCGTCTTTATATTTTGGCGCAGGCAGGTTGTGATATAATGAAATTGCTATGGAAACCGAAGCCCAATCCCGCATTCCCCAAACCGATACAGCAACCGCATCTCAAGAGGCCCCGCTCGGCAGCAGCCGTAAATGGCTGATCATTGCCGGGCTGGCCGGCTTGATCGCGCTGGGGTTGCTGGTCGCGGCAACGGTTTACCTGCTTAACCCCAACACACCAACGGCTCGCATTCGGGATGTGTTCATCATCCTGCTGGCCCTGGAAGGCATGCTTATTGGCTTGGCGTTGCTGGTGTTGGTGGTGCAAATTGCCATCCTGATCAACTTGCTGCAGCATGAAGTCCGCCCAATTTTGGATTCTACCGCTCGCACGGTCAACGTCTTGCAAGGGACGGCTGCGTTTGTAAGCAATCATTTGGTCGAGCCGGTGATCAAACTGAACGAAACCGTGGCCGCGCTCAGCAGCGTTGCCAGCGTGTTGAAATTGACGCGGGGCCGCAAGCGAAAAAACGCGAAAGGAGAGTGAAACATGGCCGAGAACAACAATGATTTTGGAGCCTTCTTGGCTGGCATCATCGTTGGGGGCGTCATGGGCGCGCTGACGGCGTTGCTGATGGCCCCTCAGTCGGGTGAGGAAATCCGCACGGTGCTCAAAGAGAAGGGCATTGAAATCAAAGATCGCGCCAGCGTGAGTGCAGAAGAAGCCCTCAAGCGGGCGGAAGAAGCCCGGCGCAAGGCCGAAGAGGCGTTGGCCGAGGCCCGCGCCAAGGCTGAAGAAGCCGCCAAGATCGCCCAAGAGCAGGCCATTACCCTGCAACAGCGTGGGCAGGAACTGGTCGAAAAGACCACGAAGAAGGCCAAGCGCAGTGCCGATGAGGTGGCGGAAGCCGAAGTCGAGGTGGAAGCCGCCGCGGAAGCTGTGGAAGACGCGGCAGAGGACGAGGCTGAGGCCTAACCGCCAGCATCTTGGCGTCTCTCAAGCACACAAAAGCGCATCGGAATTTTTCCGATGCGCTTTTTGTTTGGTTTGTTGTTGGGGAAGTTCGCGCCTTGATTAGAAGTGTCTTGAGAAGGGGCCTAAACGAAGCGTCTGCGTCCCGTTCAGTCCGCGGTAACAGGCGCTTCCGCGGCGTCCGGTGTTGCTTCTTCCGCGGTGTCTGTGGCCGTTTCTGTTGTCAGGCTTTCCCCTTCCTCAGCCGCGCGCATGGCCTGAAACGACGCGATGCCCACTTCCAGGATGTCATGGGTGGGTTCGCGCGTGGTGAGGTGTTGGAGCCATAAGTTGGGTTGCACAATAGCGCGCACCCAGGGGAGGTTCATGTGGTCTGCGGTCCAGCGCAGATATTCGTAAGCCACGCCTGCGAGCAGGGGAAGGAGCAGGAGCCGGCTGGCAAACCGCCAAAACAGCGTTTGTTCCCCCAGCAGGCTGTAAGCCACTACAGAGACCAGCACCAAAATGAGCAAAAAGGCTGTGCCACAGCGGGGGTGTTCCAGGGGATAGCGCGCGGTGGATTCTGGCGTGAGGGGCGCGCCGGCCTCGAATGCGTTGATGGTTTTGTGTTCAGCCCCGTGATACATGTAGAGTCGGCGGACGTCGTCCATCAGGCCGATGCCCCAGATATAGGCAATCAGCAAGCCCAGGCGCACCAGCCCCTCGATGAGGTTGCCTACCAAGGGGGAGAGCCCCAACGTGGTTTGCACCCAATGGCCCAGCCCCGCAGGGAGCAGGGTAAACAACGCCACGCCCACAAGCAGAGAAAGCCCTAATGAGAGGTAGAGCCCCCAGCCTTCCAGTTGCTCGTCTTCATCCAATTGCATATTGGCGGAATAGGTCAGTGCGCGGGTACCAAGCACCAGCGCGTCCCACAAACCAATGATGCCCCGCAGGAAGGGGACTTTCATGATGGGGCTTTGGTAAATGCGGCTGAGGCGCTCGGTGTGGATGTGAATTTCGCCGTCGGGTTTTCGTATAGCCATTGCGACCGCTCGGCGGCCTCGCATGAGCACGCCTTCAATGATCGCTTGCCCACCGTAGTTGGGCATCTTGAGATGTTTGCCCGCGGTGGGGATTTCGACCTCGGCCGCGGTGTCGGCTACGAACAGGGGGAGAAGATGGAAAAATCGCATAATGACAAAGTGGGGTGAGGTGCGCCAGGCGTTTGCCCGGCGCACCAGGGTTGGAATGTTAGTGATGTGCAATGGGTTTGTCGGTGAAGAGGTAGTCCTTGAGTTCCTTTTCAAACGTCGGATCCTGACGGCGGATCCATTCCAGCAGCATGGCCGCGTGTTCCTTTTCTTCATCGCGGTTGTGGGCCAAAATGGCCTTGAGTTCCTCGTCTTTGCACGCGTCCACGCGCTGGTTGTACCAGTCCACGGCTTCCAATTCTTCGATGAGGGACGTGATAGCCCGGTGCAGGTCGCGAGTTTCGTCACGGAGTTCGCTTATGGGTTCGTGATAGCCTTCGTGGGACATGGTTGACTCCTTCGTAAAGGGGGAGAAGAAACGAATAAGGCCGTATTGTGAGGAACGATGGTTTTTGGGTAGCAACCTGCCACGGGGAAGCCCTCAAACCCTCGCGGGTTAGCGTGGCATGAAAGGCGTTTGCCGTGCGGCGAGCCCAGCGGCGCTGGTTATTTTTGCCCGAATTGATAGAAGAACCGCACCAGGGCTTCCATGCCTTTGCGCCACGTCGGCAGGTGGAGGTTTTCGTTGGGCGCGTGCAGGTTGGCGTCGGGCAGGCCAAACCCGGTGAGCACCGATTCCAGCCCCAGAATTTGCTGCATTTGCCCCACCACCGGGATGCTGCCGCCCTCGCGGCGGTAGAAAGGCTTGGTGCCCCACGTTTCCTGCATGGCCTTAGCGAGGGCCTGAACGGCTGGCGTGTGGATGTCGGTGATGGAAGCCGGTGCGCCGGCCATGACGTCCAGTTCCCAGCGGATGGTGGCAGGCGCGTGGGCTTCGAGATAGGCTTTGAGCTGCTCGGCCACTTCGTCAGGGTCTTGGTCGGGCACCAGGCGGCAGGAAATCTTGGCCATTGCGTAAGAGGGGATGACGGTTTTGGCGCCTTTTTCAATGAAGCCGCTGTAAAGGCCGTTGATTTCCAGGGTAGGGCGGGCACCTACGCGCTCTACGGGGGTGTATTCCGGCTCACCCCAAAGTTGCGGCACGCCGGTTTGCTCCAAATAAAAGGTGGTGGGGTCAAAGGGCAGTTGTGCCAAGGCCTGACGCTCTTCAGGGGTCAGGGGGCGCACTTTGTCGTAAAACCCGGGAAGGGTCACATGCCCGTGTTCGTCGTGCATACCAGCAATCAATTCAGCCAGGGCCTGGGCAGGGTTGTGCACCACGCCGCCGTAGATGCCGGAATGCAGGTCATGGTCAGGGCCATATACACGCAGCTCAAAATAAGCCAACCCCCGCAGCGCGTATGTAATCGTAGGCCAATCGGGACCCAGCATGCCCGCGTCGGGGTTCAGGCACACATCCGCAGCCAGCATGTCTTTGTGTTCGGTAATGAACCCCGCCAGATCAGGCGAGCCGATTTCCTCTTCGCCTTCGATGAGGAACTTGACATTGACCGGAAGCCCGGCCTGGGCTACGGCTTCGACGGCTTTGAGGGAAGCCATCACCTGCCCTTTCATGTCGGTGGCGCCGCGGGCATAGAGCCGATCCCCGCGTACGGTGGGCTCAAAGGGCGGCGTTTCCCACAAGTCCAGGGGCTCAGGCGGCTGGACGTCGTAATGGCCGTAGATCAGCACGGTGGGCGCGTCGGCCTGTTTGGCAGGAAGTTCGCCGTAAACCACAGGATGCCCCGCGGTGGGATACACTGCCACATCACGGGCACCAATGGCGCGCAGGTTGTCGGCTACCCAATTGGCCGCGCGGGCAATGTCTTCCTGATGCTCGGGCGTGGTAGAAACCGAAGGAATGCGCAAAAAGGCTTCCAGTTCGGCAAGGAAGCGGTCGTAATGGTCATCCAAATAAGTTAAAGCCGCAGAGAGAGACATAATTGACCTCGTGCAAATCGGGATGCGAGACCGAAGTTTCGGGGGGGCGGTATGGCGGAGTGCAGTCGAAGCGCCAAAAAGTGCTTTTTTCTGCGTTTCGACGACGCTTGTTTCACAATCTCCGCTCGACGCGAGGTTTTTTCCTTATCCGAAACTTAGGTTAAGTTATTATACCGCCGTTGCCCTCTGGATGGATGAGAGGATGAGAAGAGGTTGCCTATGGCTTCTTCGTTGCTGGCCTGAAGGGCTTTTCGCCGTGTCCCTTGCCCTTCCCTTGGGCTGCGGGTACAATCTTCCCATGCCCGAACGTTCTGATGCTTACCAGGCTGCCCTGGATTTTCTCTACAGTTTCATTGATTACAGCCTTACCCGCAACTTACGCAACGCGCCCGAAAAATTTGACCTGGCGCGCATGGAAGCCTTGCTGGCCGGCTTAGGCAATCCGCACCTGGCCTATCCTGTGATTCATGTGGCCGGCACCAAAGGCAAGGGCTCTACGGCCGCGCTGGCCGCGTCGGCTTTGCGGGCTGGGGGCTATAAAGTGGGGCTTTACA